>NZ_JBQGUZ010000007.1:0-144298 GCF_052078135.1 Acinetobacter lwoffii | reverse complement strand
AGCAAGAGTGAACCACCTGATCCCTTCCCGAACTCAGAAGTGAAACCTCTTAGCGCTGATGGTAGTGTGGGATTACCCATGTGAGAGTAAGTCATCGCCAGCTCATTATTCCAAAATCCCCCTCCGCATTAGCAGAGGGGGATTTTTTTATGTGTAAAAATTATAAATAAA
This sequence comes from Acinetobacter lwoffii, assembly GCF_052078135.1. Taxonomy (GTDB): domain Bacteria; phylum Pseudomonadota; class Gammaproteobacteria; order Pseudomonadales; family Moraxellaceae; genus Acinetobacter; species Acinetobacter lwoffii_Z. The sequence goes on along the minus strand of NZ_JBQGUZ010000007.1, from coordinate 144,127 downwards.
ACTTCAAAATTAACTCGTTTTATAGTTTTTAAAATGTATCTATTTACCTTTCTCTGCTGAATTTACATTATAAATTCTGTATCTTGATGTTAATTTGAACAATAAATCAGTATGGAGAAGATAATGTTGTCGCAATTTAAAATAAAAATTCTACTCAGTTGTTGTGCTTTAGCATTTACTGCCTGTCATGCAGAGAATTCATCTTCTAGAAGTAGTCAAGAGGTATCTACATCAGCTGCCAAATCGGATGCAGTCTCTTCAAACTTGCAAAAATATAAGACCGAACAGGTTGCTCAATTTAATGAACCATGGGCGATTACTACTTTAAATGATGGCCGGCTATTGGTTACTGAGCGTAAAGGAAAATTGCAGCTCTTTGATCCAAACACCAAGAAAAAAATTGAAGTTAAAGGCATACCTCAAGTCGCATATGGAGGCCAGGGTGGTTTAGGTGAAGTGGCCTTACATCCAGATTTTGCAAAGAATCGGTGGGTATATCTGAGTTATGCCGAACAAGGCCAGGGTGGATATGGTGCAGTGGTAATCCGTGGCAAACTGGATTTAAATCAAGCCACCCCTCAACTGACACAAATTAAACGGATCTGGACGCAAGTGCCGAAATTTTCTGGCCAGGGACATTATGCCCATCGAATTGTATTTGGGTCGGATGGTAAGTTATGGATCAGTTCAGGAGAACGTCAGCAATTCAACCCTGCACAGGACATGCAATCTAATGCCGGTAAGATTATTCGCCTGAATGATGATGGCTCAATCCCTGCCGATAATCCGTTTATGACTCAGGGTAAAATTGCTCAGCAGGTCTGGAGTCTTGGACACCGTAATCCTCTAGGCATGGCTTTTGATCCGAAAGGGCAGCTTTGGGTGATCGAAATGGGACCGAAAGGTGGCGATGAACTGAACAAGATTGTCAAAGCTAAAAATTATGGCTATCCGTTAGTGTCCAATGGCGATCATTATGATGGCAAGCCGATTCCTGACCACAGTACCCGACCTGAATTTGAAGCTCCGGCACTGGATTGGACTCCAGTAATTTCTCCTTCAGATTTAATGTTTTATACTGCTAATGTCTTCCCGCAATGGAAAAATAAGGCGATTGCGACCGGTCTGTCTTCCAAGGCGATTGTGATTATAGATACGACCCAGACCCCAGTGAAAGAAGTTCAGCGTCTGGATATGAAAGAGCGGATTCGCGGGGTTGCTCAGGCACAAGATGGTTCACTGTGGGTGATTCAAGATGGTTCGCAAGCCGGTTTGTTAAAAATGACAGCCCCTTAATCCTCTGCTTTTAGGATGCTTATCTAAATATGAAAGATTGAATAAGCTGACCCTCTGAATAAAAGGATTTTTAAGCTGATGCTGACATGAAAGAAAAAGGCCTCTACATCCTGTGAAGGCCTTTTCATATTCTGTTAAAGGTATAATATCTGTTATACCGATCAGCATCCTGCTACGTGAATTTTTTTATTTTTCTTACAAGACTTCCTGTCTTGGTATGATCTGAATATAGCCTGAAGCGATACAGTGCAATAGGGCAGTTTAACTGCATGGATTGTAGGTCAAAGCCGACAGCCAAATTTAAAAAGATAAATTCAAAAATACTGTTTTAGAATGATCATCCGATCAAATTACAAATAGGGATGGTGATTTTGCTGTATTTTAGCGAGAGAATACTCTTTTCATATGCATCAACTGATATAAATAAAAATGTCGATAAAATAATAAAAAGGAAACTCCTATGCCTACGATTCAAATTGAAGTTCGCCAACAATATCCTCAAGCAGTTGAGGAACAATTGCTTAACAGCGTATTTCATTGTGTGAAAACCGCCTTTCAGCTGCCTGAATATGATCGTAATATTCGTCTGGTCGTGCATGAAGCGCATCGTTTTCAGTATATGAGCCATTTAGCTCAGCCTGAATATTTTACCTTGGTCAGTATTGACTGTTTTGCTGGCCGCAGTCTGGAGACCAAGCGAAATTTGTATCAGCAGATGGTCAAAAGTCTCGGGGAAATCGGTATTCCTGCAGACCATATTCTGATTCATCTGAGAGAAAGTGCATTGGAAAATTGGGGGATTCGAGGAGGACAAGCCGCCTGTGATGTTGATCTCGGGTTTAAGGTTGATGTCTGATGCATCCAGATCAGTAGTCACGTTAAATCTAAAGTTTAAACAGAAAAGCCTCAACATCCTGTCGAGGCTTTTCTGGATTTGCTTCTCAGATCTGACTCCTGTCTAATCTGTCAACGCCCTGTTGATTGGCGCTTTTTATTGTTGTCGTATCGCTGAGCAGACTTCCTGTCTGTCTATGTACTGACTATAGCCTCGCATAAAACGACCGCATAGCGGCTAAACTCTGCGCTGCATGTAGGCTAAAACGTACAGGGCTGTCGTCTATTCATTAAGCACTGACATATTGAATCAGTCTATCCACCACAGCTTTTAACTTTTTATTATCAAATTCATTGCCTTGGAAGGAATAATCTTTGTTGCGCGCAAAGATGTCACGGATTTCGATCACGGCATTGGTATCCACCAGTCCTAGTTGAGTGCCGACTTGACGAATCTGGTCAATTGAACGTGAGCCGTTGGTCGCACCATAACCAATATAAGCTGCCGGCTTGCCTTGCCATTCCTTGCCGAGATAATCCAGGGCATTTTTCAGGGCAGGGCTATAGCCATGATTGTATTCAGGCGTGACAAAAATAAAGGCATCGCCGAGCGCAATTTTATCTGCCCAGTCTTGTTGTTTGGGCTGATCATAAATCCCGGTCAATGGCGGATGGGCACCAGAAAATAGCGGAAGATCCCATTCTTTTAGATCGACAATTTCAGTTTCTAAAGTGCTAAAGGCATAACTTTTAATTTCCTGCAGTACCCAGTGCGCCACTTTAATCGCGGTACGTCCCTCACGCACACTCCCAACCACAATATAAATTTTCATGTTTCATCCTTTCTTCGGGTCTGATCATCAAATTAATCAGATTTCAGGAAGGTGACTAGAGATGATTTGTATCCGGAAAATAAAAAGCTCCCGAAGGAGCTTTTTTAAAATCAGTTAATTAGCTGAGGTTTTACATCAGTTTAATGCCTTGCTGACCCGCAGGTGTCACTTTAAAGATTTCCACTTCAAAGGTGATGTTTTTGCCTGCCAATGGATGGTTAAAGTCCACTTCAGTGATGTCATCATTCACCGATCTCACCACGCCATACAGGGTGGCTTTGGCTTTGTCTTCAAACTCGATCATGTGACCTTCGATCGGACGTTCTCCGAACTTCACCGTATCAAATTTCTGGATGTTTTCTGGATTCCATGGACCAAAAGCATCTTCTGGCGGCAGGCTCACCGTACGACGGTCACCGGCACGTAAACCAAACAATGCTTTTTCAAAACCAGGCAGTAAATTGCCATCACCAATCACCAGGCTGACCGGTTCTTCACGGCTACGGGTATTGTCAATTTCCACGCCATTTTCGATTGCGACAGAAAAGTGCAGCTCGACTTTAGAACCGTCTGCAACCCGGGTTTCTTCGTTAGGATGAATAAAATCAGTCATGTTGTGCTTGCGCCCGTTGAATTCGATGTTTTTCTAAGAAAAAGGTATCAATCAGCATCAGAATAGTGCCTACAGTAATAGCACTATCTGCGATATTGAACGCAGGGAAGTGGCTGTTCTGGTAATACACATGAATAAAATCGACTACATAGCCGAGGCTGACCCGGTCGATTAAATTACCGATGGCACCACCCAGAATCAGGGCAATCGCCAATGGTAAAATTTTCATGTCTTTTGGCATGCGCATCAGCCAAAACACAAAGATTACAGACACTAAACCTGCCAGTGAAGTAAAGAAATAGCGTTGCCAACCACCGGCATCGGACAGGAAACTAAAGGCAGCGCCATAGTTATGTAGCAGTGTCCAATTTAAAAAGGGCAGCACAGGAACAGGATCTGCATAGTTCAGATTTGTCACTGCAATCCATTTGGTCCATTGATCCAGAATGATCGCCAGAATGGCCAGTCCAACCCACCATAAATTATGTGGATAGAACTGGAATAAGCCCTTTTTGGTGTGGGTATTAGGCATATTTTCTCTCTTCGCCTTGGCCTGTAGGAAGGTTGATGATACAACGACCGCATAGACCAGGATGTGCAGAATGTGTATTTACATCTGGTAATACATGCCAGCAACGTACGCATTTTTCGCCATCAGCTGCTGAAACTTTCACATTCAAGCCTTCAAGATCAGCCGCTTCACCTTGTGCTGCATCAAACTCATTGACGATCACTTGTGATGTGATCAGTACGAAACGAAGCTCATCACTTAACTTATCTAGCACTGCTTTTAATTCGGCATTTGCCCAAAGTTCAACTTTGGCAGACAAGTTAGAACCGACAGTTTTCGCGGTACGTGCAGTTTCAATGAATTTGTTTACTGCAGATTTTACGGCAATGAGCGTTTGCCATTCAGCTTCAGATACTACATTTGCAGTTGAAGCCACAGGAATATCATACCATTCAGCCGTGAACACGTATTTCTCTGATTGCTCAGGAATTAACGGCCAAGCTTCTTGTGCAGTGAAGCTCAGGATTGGTGACATCCAACGCACGAATGCTTGTACCAAGTGATACAACGCAGTTTGTGCAGAATGACGTGCTTGCGAATCCGCTTTCGTGGTGTATTGACGGTCTTTGATGATGTCTAAGTAGAAACCACCCAAGTCATTGATACAGAAATTAGTCAGAGCAGTCGTTACGATATGGAAGTTCATATCTTCGTATGCTTTCTTAATGGTTTCTTGCACTTCAGATGCACGTTGCAGAATGTATTGATCCAGCGCGATCAATTGATCTACAGGAAGCGCATCTGTTGATGGTTTGAAGCCATTCAGGTTAGCAAGCAAGAAACGAAGCGTGTTACGGATACGACGATAACCGTCAGAGGCACGGCTAAAGATTTCTTTACCAGCGGTCATTTCATAACGGTAATCCGCAGAGGCGATCCAGAAACGTAAACCATCCGCACCCATATCTTTAATGATGTCTTGCGGCGTGATCACGTTACCGATCGACTTGGACATCTTGCGGCCTTTTTCATCCACGACGAAACCGTGAGTCAATAGACCTTTATATGGCGCACGTTCGTTAATCGCAATCGAGGTCAATAACGACGACTGGAACCAGCCACGGTGCTGGTCTGAACCTTCAAGGTACAAATCAGCAGGATCAGTCAGTTCTTCACGTTCACGCAGTACCGCATAGTGCGTTGTACCAGAGTCAAACCAGACATCTAATGTGTCACGAACTGCGTTGTATTGTTCAGCATCCGCACCGATAAACTCAGAGGCATCACGGTTATACCAGCCATCAATGCCTTCTTGCTCGATCAGCTTAGCCACTTCTTCAATCAGTTCAGGCGTACGTGGGTGCAATTCATTGGTGTCTTTGTGTACGAAGAACGGAATTGGCACACCCCAAGTACGTTGACGTGAAATACACCAGTCCGGACGACCTTCAATCATCGCCTGGATACGGTTTTTACCCCAGTCCGGTACAAAGCTGATCTCGTTTTCAATCGCATTCAGTGCATTTTGACGTAGACCTTTGGCATCCATGCTGATAAACCATTGTGGTGTCGCACGGAAGATAATCGGGGTTTTATGGCGCCAGCAATGCGGGTAGCTATGCTTGATCACTACATGTGCCCAAAGCTTGGTTGCTTCAGTTAATGCTGCAATAATTTTTGGATTGGCTTTGTAGATGTGCTCGCCCGGGAAGATTGGCGACGTTGGTAAATACACACCATTACCACCGACTGGGTTTTCAACTTTGAGGTTGTACTGTAAACCAACTTTATAGTCGTCCACACCGTGGCCCGGTGCGGTATGTACTGCACCTGTACCGCTAGCATCAGTGACGTGTTCACCCAAGATCACTGGCACTTGGCGCTCAGCAATTAAAGGATGTTGAAGAACTAAATTCTCAAGTTTTGCACCTGTGAATTCAGCAAGCACTTCAAATGCAGTAAAGCCATAACGCTGAGTTGCAGACTCAACCAATGATTTCGCCAAGATAAAGTTTTGTGCAGCTTTATCTTCGGCTGTTGCTTTTACCAGTTGGTATTCAAGTTCAGCATGCAGTGCGACTGCCTGGTTGGCAGGCATGGTCCAAGGTGTGGTAGTCCAGATCACGATGTCCGTGCGATCAGCAACGTCTACGCCTAAACGTGCAGATAAATCCGCTAAATCAACAACGGTGAAACCGACGTCAATTGCATCTGATTTTTTATCCTCGTATTCAACTTCAGCTTCAGCCAATGATGAACCACAGTCCAGACACCAGTTGACTGGTTTAAGACCTGGCTCGATATGACCTGCTTTTGCGATTGCACCCAGTGAACGTACGATGTCGGCTTCTTGTTTGAAGTTCATCGTGAGGTAAGGATTGACCCAATCACCGAATACGCCCATACGTACGAAGTCTTTCTTTTGAAGTTCAACTTGGGTGTAGGCATATTCACGGCAGGCTTTACGGAAGGTAGACGCATCTACCTTCACGCCGACTTTGCCGACTTTTTCTTCGACTTTGAGTTCGATTGGCAAACCGTGACAGTCCCAGCCCGGTACATACGGTGCATCAAAGCCATCCATGACACGGCTTTTGATAATGATGTCTTTGAGTACTTTGTTGACCGCATGGCCCAAATGGATTTGACCATTGGCATAAGGAGGGCCGTCATGAAGCACGTATTTTTTCTTGCCAATACGCGATTCACGAATCTGCTGATAAATGTTGTCGGCATACCACTCTTCTAACCATTTCGCTTCACGTACTGCCAAATTTGCTTTCATTGCAAAGTCAGTACCTGGGAGGTTTAGCGTGGCTTTATAGTCCACTGCATTTTCAGGAGTTTGCTTATCGCTCATGCAAGTCGTCTTCCAATCTAATCAGTTATGTTACTGACACGTTTTACAATAAAAATATGGGATATTAAAAGGGAAATGTGGGGTGATTTCGACGAAACTCAAGCAGTTTCTCGACATCATCATCAATTCCGGCTTTTAGCGCTTCAAGCGAAGGATAGTCCTTTTCGCCATGTAAATAGTTTAAGAACGTCACCCGCATCAACAGGCCATACAGATTAGCAGAAACATCTGGAAAATGTACTTCTAATCGCCACTCTGGATGTGCTTGTTTGATGGCTGGACGTGTGCCGACATGACCGGCCCCAAACAGGGCAGTGGGGTCATAACCTGCAATGCCTGTTTGCGCTGGAGAATCGGCTTTTGCCTTGTCTTTTAAGGATAGGGTTTCGCAAATGACTTCAACCCCATAAATTCCCTTGAGGCACGGCTTATGACGGTTGAGCCGTACATTAATGGTGGGAAAATCAATGGTTCGACCAATCTGATCGCCATATTGCACCCGCCCGGTAATGCTATAGGGACGGCCCAGCAATTGTGCGGCCAAGGCTAAATCACCGGCTTGCAAGGTCTGGCGAATCCGGGTGGAACTAACGCGTTCACCATCTAGAGCAATGGTATTTAAATTGGTCACTTCAAAGCCGTAATTGCGCAGGAATTCGCTGTTGCCCTGACGATTTTTACCAAAGTGAAAATCATCGCCCAAGACCAGATGCCGGGCATTCAGTTTTTCTTTTAAAATGTCGGCAAAGGCTTCTGCAGTCAGGCTGCGGAAAGTATGGTCAAATTTCGCCACTGCGATATAGTCCACACCCAGCTCAGTCAGGTATTCAACTTTTTCACGTAATGATGAAATACGCGGTGGGGCATCATAACCCTGAAAGTATTCAAGCGGTTGCGGCTCGAAAATCATTACCACAGATTTTAAGCCCTGTGCTTTAGCCACCTGTTGCAGCTGACGGATCATCGCCTGATGGCCTAAATGCACACCGTCAAAATTACCGATCGTCACGGCAGTTTTGGGTAATTCAGAATGAGAGGCTAAAGCATTTAGACGGAGCAGCTGCATGGGCAAATCAAGTGCTTAGAAATATCGAGAGGCTATATATTGCCATAATCTCGCGCTTTCGTCTTGCTGTTGTGTTTTTATGCAATATTTTTCTTGAAAATTCATTTGCCTTGGAATTGAGCCGATTGGTTTTTCTACGCACTGAGCATGTCTGATCAGGGGAGTGGTGCTTTTCATTCAGCCGGTTTTGTTTTCTAATATCAGGGTTTTTCTTGATATCAGGTGTTTCGAATGTCCGATCTGGCGCTCATCATGGCTCTACCCAATGAATCCAAAGGCTTGTTTGAAGCAGAAGGCGTTCAGGTGCATTACAGCGGGATTGGCAAAGTCAACGCGGCCTTTAAAGCCTTTGAGGTAATTCAGAACACCGGTTGCAGCACCTTGCTGAATTTGGGTAGCGCGGGGAGTTCGCATTTCAATGCGCATGAACTGGTCGAAGTCACGCAATTTGTACAGCGTGATATGGATGTGTCGCCCCTCGGCTTTGAGGTCGGCATGACCCCGATGGATCAACATTTCCCGGGTGCGATTGAGTTGGATTCTTTCTTTGACCATTTACCGAAAGGGATTTGTGGCACAGGCGACAGCTTTGAAACCGGTATTTCAAAAGTGACGTGTAATTTGGTCGATATGGAAGGCTATGCCTTGGCCAAAGTCTGTAAAAAGCTGGGCGTTCGGCTGATTTCAGTGAAATACATTAGTGATGGAGCCAATGAGACTGCGCATCTGGATTGGGAAGAAAATCTGTTGCTAGGTGCGAAAAAATTATTAGATTTATATCAAATGGTAAAATAAATAGGAAGGTTAAGTTTGCTCGGCGACCATAGTAGCTATGGTCGTGTGCCAATCAGAAGCGCTTGCTTATTTATCCGTACGTGGAATCACGCCGTATAACATCATATGTACCGTATGCTGGATAATGCGTTGCTGCATGCTGCGGTTACGCAAGGTTTTACCCGTGACCATTTCCATTTGGGTCGCAAAGTCTGCATAGTTCTGGGTAATCGCCCAAATATTCAGAATCAGTAACTCAGGATCAATATCTGCAGAAATTTTGCCTTGCTCCTGCCAGTTGGAAATCACTTTGGCTTTACGCTTGACCAGTTTTTTTAGCGGACCTTTTAAAATTTCCAGAATATGCGGTGCACCTTGAATTACCTCCAAAGCAAATAAACGGGATGCTTTAGGCTGGGTACGCGACACTTCAATTTTTTGCATCAAATAATTGGTGATCGCTTCTTCAGGTTCAAGTTCAGCTTCAAGGGTTTGTAAAGGCGCCAACCATTTTTGTAGAACGGTGGTTAACACCTCAACATACAGGGCTTCTTTATTTTCATAATAATAGAAAATATTCGACTTATGCATTTCTGCAATTTGTGCGATTTCATCCAGACTTGCCCCATTAAAACCATATAGGGAAAATACGTCTAGTGCAGCATTTAGCAGCTGATTGCGTTTTTGAGTACTCTTTTTTTGTTCCATTAGCAAATATAAAAAACAATGAAAAAGGGAATCCTCAATTGTACGGCAAATCATCAGATTTGTGCACACAGTCACAGGCTAATTTTTTGAATAATGATGATTTATTCTCTAGATCAATATTTAAAACAGGGTAAATGCATTTACACCAAGAGAAAAATTCAAGTTTCTGAAAATACTTCATTTATTCATTTTTTTTCTTCATCAATGCAAGAGAGGAATAATACTGAAATGAATCTGATAAAAATGTTCTCTTATTGAGATAAATGTATTTTTATAAGAATAAGACCCAAAACCATGCGCGATTTTGGGTTGGATTGAGTATTCAGGTCGCTAAAACTGCCTGCAAGACCTGCTGTTCTAGTTCTGCAAATGTCACACTTTTTTGCCGGGGACGTGGCAAATTGACCTTAAATTCTTTGGCAATATGGCCTTTGTCCAGCAAGATAATCCGGTCTGCCAGTTGCACGGCTTCACTGACATCGTGCGTGACCAGAATGGCGGTAAAGCCTTGTTCGGTCCAGAGGCGCTCAATCAGGTTTTGCATTTCCAGACGTGTTAGGGCATCCAGAGCACCGAGTGGCTCATCCAGTAGCAGAATACGCGGCTGATGTGACAATGCCCGCGCCAAGGCGGTACGTTGCCGTTGTCCTCCGGAAAGCTGTGAAGGCCACATTCCGGCTTTTTCTTTGAGCCCTACCTTTTCCAGCATTTGCGAGGCTTTGGCATGCTGCTCTTTGCCCAGGCCTAACTGCACATTCTGTTCGATGCTGCGCCAAGGCAGCAGGCGAGGATCCTGAAACATCACCCGGATATCATCTGCAGTAATGCCTTCACGAATATGCCGGGCGGACTTAAACTTGATTTCACCGTAGCTTTGCTGTTCCAGGTCGGCAATCAAGCGCAATAAGGTACTTTTACCACAACCGCTGCGACCAACAATTGCTAGAAATTCACCCGGCTGGATATGCAGGTCCAGATCTTCCAGAACTTTGACCGAACCGTAAAACTTGTGCAGCTGTTCAATGATAATTTCGGCACCAATCACTGCAGCAGGATTGATATCTGCCGCAGGTTGTTCCAGTGGCAAAATCGGGTCATTGGCATGACGCCCTAAACTGAGATCAGTCATCACATGCTCCTCATTTATTCTTTATTTTTGATAGCCGGCATGCCAGCGTAGCAGGAATCTTTCTAAAGCCACTGCCAGAACATCGGCTAATTTGCCGAGCAGGGCATACAGTAAAATACCCACTAGAACCACGTCAGTTTGCAAAAATTCGCGTGCATTCATGGTCATATAGCCAATACCAGACTGGGCGGAAATGGTTTCGGCCACGATTAACAATACCCAGACCAGACCCAGAGAAAAACGCAGTCCGACCAGAATTGACGGCATCGCCCCCGGCAGAATAATTTCTTTATACAGTTGCCAGCGAGTTAAGCCATAGCTTTTGCCCATCTCGATCAATTGCGGATCGACGGAACGAATCCCATGATAGGTATTGATATAAATCGGGAAAAATACCCCAATCGCCACCAGAAACAATTTGGCAGATTCATCAATCCCGAACCATAAAATCACTAGGGGAATAAGGGCCAGTGCAGGAATATTCCGAATCATCTGCAAGGTGGTATCGAGCAGGGTAGAGGCAGTTCTGGATGAACCATTTAACAGGCCCAGTAATAGGCCCAACCCCCCCCCCACCAATAAGCCACTAATAGCACGCCCCGCACTGACTTGCACATGCATCCACAGTTCACCGCTGAGTAGCAAATTCCAGAAGGCCAAAACTACTGCACTCGGTGCAGGCAGAATCCGGCTTTCCAGCAGGCCTGTACTAGAGGTAATCTGCCAAATCGCAATCAAAAAAATTGGAACCAGCCAGGGCAGCAGATGCTGTCCCAGAATTGTTCCACGTGAAACCTGCTTTTGGGCCAAGGTTTCAACGGAAACGACTTTTGACATTAAGCAGACTCCTTAATTTTCTCAGCCTGCTTGTTCTCGTCCGGTGTGTAGTTGTTCGCCACGATTTCGCCAAATGGACCGGTCAAGTTTGGTTGAGTGAGTTTTTGCTGGGTTTCCAGTGGAAGTAACGGGAATACCAGTTCGGCAAAACGGATGGATTCTTCCAGATGTGGATAGCCTGAGAAAATAAAGGTGCTGATCCCCAGATCGGCATATTCCTGGATACGTGCAGCGACAGTTTCCGGATCGCCGACCAGTGCCGTACCTGCACCACCACGAACCAGACCCACACCTGCCCAGAGGTTTGGAGAAACTTCGAGTTTGCTGCGATCGCCATTGTGCAGTTCTGCCATACGGCGCTGACCGACCGAGTCCATGGATTTGAACTTGGCTTGGGCTGCAGCGATAGTGGCATCATCCACATATTGAATCAGTTCTTCAGCCGCCGCCCAGGCCTGCTCATTGGTTTCGCGTACGATCACGTGTAAACGGATCCCGTAATTCAGTTCACGACCTTTAGCTGCAGCCTTGGCTTTTACCACTGCAATTTTTTCTTTGATTGCGGCCGGTGGCTCGCCCCAGGTCAGGTAAGTGTCGACCTGATCCGTAGCCAGTTCAATGGCATCATCCGATGAGCCACCAAACCATAAAGGCGGATGCGGCTGCTGAATGGGTGGATACAGCAATTTTGCCTCATCAACACTTAAGCGTTCACCATGGAAACTAAAGCTTTCCCCAGTATGTGAGCGTTTTAAAATTTCACGCCAGATGGTGGTGTATTCGGTCGCCGTTTTATAGCGGGTTGTGTGATCTTCATAGACGCCGTCACCTTTTAGTTCCTGCTCGTCACCGCCAGTCACCAGATTCAGCAGCACCCGGCCATTGGACAAACGGTCAAAGGTCGCAGCCATGCGTGCAGCCAGTGCCGGGGTGGTCACGCCCGGACGCAACGCCACCAGGAATTTTAATTTTTTAGTGGCATCAATTAGGCTGGCGGCAGTTAACCATGGATCTTCACAAGAACGGCCGGTTGGAATCAGGACACCTTCATAACCTAAGTTATCTACCGCAACGGCAATCTGCTTCATGTAGGCATGATCTACAACACGTGCGCCCTTGCTGGTACCTAAATAACGACTGTCGCCATGAGTGGGGATAAACCAGAAAATTTTCATGTGATATTCCTTAAATTAAATCATCTTGTTTGTTCATCAATATGTGGCTGCTGGCGACCAAATCTGTTTCTGGACGCTGATGGTTTTGGGAATCAGTTGAACCTGCTGGAAGAGATCGGCAATATTCTGTTGGGCTTTGATCACTTCCGGAGTTAAGGGTTGAACCTGCGAAGGTTTAAGACGACGCTCAAAAGCAATCTTTGCCACTTCTGGTTTCAGACCGGTACTTTTCTGATAAATATCTAGAGCTACAGCCTGGTTTTTAAGAATCCACTGGTCAGAGGCATTTAAAGCCTGAATAAACTTGCCGGGAGTATCCGGATGCTTCTTAATAAATTCGGGATTGCCGATATAAAAGGAGTAGGTTTGCGGAAAGTCACTGGATTCAATCAGCACCTTAACTTTGCTGTCGAATTCGGCTGCACCGAGGAACGGATCCCAGATTGCCCAGGCATCAATGGCTTTTTTGTCAAAAGCAGCACGTGCATCTGCAGGGGGAAGCCAGACGGCTTGAATCTCTGACCAGCCTAATCCGGCTTTTTCCAGAGTTTTGGCTAGGAGTTCATGTGCGCTCGAACCTTTCTGAACCGCGATCCGTTTTCCTTTCAACTGTTGAATCGTCTGGATACTACTGTCTTTCGGCACGACCACGGCCAAAGAGTTTCCAGCCACTTTTTCAAAGGCCACGTAACTCAGGGCTTTATCTGCAGCCTGTGCAAAAATGGGTGGGGTATTCCCTACATAGCCATAATCCACCGCACCGACTGCCAGTGCTTCCAGCATTTGTGGACCCGCCGGAAACTCTTTCCACTCAATTTTGGCATTAGGAAATTGTTGTTCTAACAGCTTTTCATCGCGTGCTACCAGCAGATTCAAGGCTGATTTCTGAAAGCCAATCGCAATGGTTTTAACTTGTTGCGCCGACGTAGTTTCTGCGGCAGCCGTTTGTTGTGGTTCCTGTTTCTGGCAGCCAGTCAGACTAAAGCTCAATAACGCTAAACTGATGTAAGAAACTGTTTTTAAATGACTCATCTTTATTCTCGAATTATTCTGCTGTTATTTAATAATTGCTGCATCAATATTCAGCTTTTGTGGAATCAGCTGCTGCGCATAAAATGCATCGGCGACTTGTTGTTGTTTTTGAATCACGTCAGTGCTGAGAGGTTTAACGCCAAAGCCCATGCGTGAAATAGAGGTTTTCAAGACATCGACTGCCAGACCTGTCGGTTTTTGTAGTAACTGTGCGGCAGCGTCCTGATTTTTTGCCACCCAGTCTGTGGTCAGATTCAGTTCATTGACAACCGCCTGTACCACATGAGGATGGCTTTCTGCGAACTTGCGATCTGCCAGATAGAACTGATGATTGCTCACCACATTTTCACCGCTGGCAATGACACGCGCACCAATCTGATGTTCAGCAGCTGCAAAGAAAGGATCCCAGATCACCCAGGCATCGACTGCACCACGTTCAAACGCAGCACGTGCATCGGAAGGTGGTAAATAAATTACTTCGATATCACCGAGTGTCAGCTTGTTGGCTTCCAGAACTTTTAATAGCAGGTAATGCACGTTTGAACCTTTGTTCAGGGCCACCCGTTTACCTTTCAGATCCTGAATGGACTGAATCGTTGAATCTTTCGGTACAATTAAGGCTTCGGCTTTAGGTGCTTGCGGCTGATTGGCCACATAGACCAGATTTGAGTTGGCCGCCTGAGCAAAAATTGGCGGTGCTTCACCGGCTTCACCAAAAGAGACGCTGCCGACATTCAGGCCTTCAAGCAGTTGTGGGCCGGCCGGAAATTCTACCCATTTCACATTGACCCCTTGCTGTTTTAAGCTGGTTTCCAGCGTGCCGCGTTCTTTTAAAATCGGTAATATGCCGTATTTTTGGAAACCGATATTCAGGGTAATGGTCTCTTCTTTTTTCGAGCAGCCTGAAAGCATCATGACACCCGCCATCGCAGTACCGACTACCACAGTCTTTGCTAAAAACTGAACATGAGATTGGCGCATGAATCAAAACTCCCGAAAATGACAAACTAGTGAATGAAAACTTAGACACACGCTAATCGTTTTTGTTTTTTCAAAAAAATAACTATTCAGGAATTTCTAATGAAGAAAAAAGATAAATAAAAAAGCGCAAAACTTATGCGAAAAAGTGATTTATATAAAAATGAATATTTACTATTTAAGTTAATCAAACTTATGAAATTTATAATTATTTCTTTAAATCTAATCTGCTGATATGTTTAGCTGAAAAGCAGCATTGCAATTTTAAAATTTAAAGCGAGATTGCCAGATATCTTTATCTAAAATTAAGCTAAAGCACTGAAAGAAAAAGCCACTTTAAAGTGACTTTTTGCAAACAATTGAATTACGTTGATAATTGTAAAATGCCTGACGGGCATCCGGCAGGTCATCGACTGAAGCCGGTTCAAAGCCTTGTTCCAGAAACCAGTGCGCGGTGCGGGTAGTTAAAATAAACAGTCGCTGAATCTGCATGCTTTTGGCTTTTTCTTCTAGATAATGCAGGATCTGGCTACCCCGATTAGACTTGCGATAACTGGGATGTACCGCAACACAGGCAATTTCTGCAGAACGCAATTCATCACCCGTAGTCGGAATCGGATAAAGGGCGGCACAGGCCAGAATCATGCCGTCCCGTTCGATTACGGCAAACTGGTTGATTTCATTTTCCAGACGTTCACGCGAACGATAAACCAGAATGCCTTCTTCTTCCAGTGGACGCAGCAAACCGATCAGACCGCCTACATCCTGAATATCGGCCATCCGCACTTCTTCATAATGCGCGTCAGTGACCAGAGTGCCGGAACCATCACGGGTGAAAAGTTCTTCCAGCAGGGCACCATCATAGGCATAAGAAATCAGATGCACCCGATGTACGCCGTTCATGGAGGCTTCCTGTGCGGCTTTTAATTGTAATCCTCTTTCCAGTGCATCTTGCTCGACCGGAATAAAATCATCCAGCTGTTGCGGTGTCACTTCACGTTTGAGCTGACCGTTACTGTCCATCAGGCCATGCTGCTTACCGAGAAAAATCAGTTTATCTGCCTTGAGGCGAATCGCAGTTTTGGTAGCAACTTCTTCAGCCAGCAGATTAAAGACTTCTCCTGTTGTGGAATAACCAGTCGGGCCAAGCACCACAATATTATGACTGTCCAGATGGCGCTGAATCGCGTCAGTATCAACTGCACGCACTTCACCGGTCAGTTGAAAATCAATACCATCACGAATCCCATACGGCTTGGCAGTGATAAAATTCCCTGAAACGGTATCAATCCGGGCGCCATACATCGGCGAGTTGGCCAGTCCCATAGACAGCAGTGCTTCAATTTGTAGGCGGATCGAACCGACGGCATTCATCACACAGCTTAAAGATTCACGTGTGGTGACCCGACGCTGCTGGTAAAAAGGCGTCGTAATCTGGCTTTGAGCCAGATTCTGGTTAATTTGCGGACGTGCACCATGTACCAGAATCAGCCGAATCCCCAAAGAATGTAATAAGGCGATATCGTGAATAATATGCTGAAAGTTATCATTTAAGACGGCTTCGCCATCAAACATGATTACAAAGGTTTTGTTGCGGTGCGCATTGATATAAGGCGCAGAATGGCGAAACCAGTGCACATATTGCAAAGTTGTGCTTTGTGACGTTTCTGCTGAAGTCATGCTGTGCCCATTTCAATGATTGAAGATCCAGCTTTGATTCTAATGAAAAAAAATGCAAGTGGAAGTGTAGATATAAAAAAACACCTGAAGGGGGCTTCAGGTGTCTGCAAGACGAGCAGTAATGGAGAAAGCTTAGTTAATGATTCGTACAATTTTGTTGGTACGTTCATTCACTAGAACATAGTCATTGTTGACTTTGTACCATTGCTGGAAACGGCCGGTATTTGGTAAACGACGTGCTTCGCGATCACTGACTTCAAAACGGTTGTTGTCATATTGACGAGGTAAAGTTTGTCCTACGCGCCAGTCACGGCTTGGATTGACCATACGGTTGTTATGACGGCGGTCATCATTCCAGCGACGGTCGTCATTCCATTTCTTGCTATCTTTGGCATTCCAGTGTGGTGCCGATTTATGTGGATTATAGTCATAACGCGAGTCATGCTGTGGTGCTGCCATTGCAGAAGTAGCTAACAAAGCACTTAGAGATAACGCGATTGTAGTTAAGACTTTTTTCATGGCTCTCACCTTAAGATGTATATCTAATTTCGATAAGACTAAATTAGCGAACAAGTACATAGAAAGCGTGAGTACAATTTAGTTAAATTGTTAAATTCATGAAGAAATTTAGTAGATAAGTCATGCAGTCTAAAAGCTGGATAAGCCGCAAGATTTGCGGATAAAAAAATTCAGCCAGTAAAATAGAAAAGCCCAAACATGGTTGGGCCTTAAAGAAGATTAAATTTGAATGCGCTTATGAACTAGTCACCCACGATGCGGATAATGCTGTTGTTTTCAGAATCCACCAGAATGTAGTCATTATTGACTTTATACCATTGCTGCTTGCGGTCAGGTCGAGGCAGGCGATGGTCTTTGTATTCAACTTTATAGCCATTGCCACGATAATGCTGTGGCATCACATAACCCGGCTGCCAGCGTAACTGTTGCAGGCGTTTCACCCCGCGTTCTTCACGCATACGGCGGTTATCCTGCTGATCTTCCTCTCGGAACTCACGGGCTTTCTTCTTGTCATGACCATGACGTGAATCCATACGGGATTCATCATTGAAATGAGGGGCAGCGATGACGACATTGCTCAGCATGAATGTACTGCAAGAAATTGCCAGTGCCACCAAAACCTTTTTCATGTTGAACCCTCATTAAATTGTTCATCTTCTACAGCACCTAATGTACGGAAAAATTGCAGAGAAACTGTGAAGAACAGGCACAATTTTTATAACAAATGCAGAGATATTATGATGATGTCATGTTTTTACATGACTATATGCGACGGCATCACTTCTATAAAGTAGCCTACCGAGCCATGTCCTTATCTCATCAAAGCAAGGGTCAACATGCAAGCGAAAATCGATGATTTAGCTCAAAAAAACAGCATTGAGTCAGCGAGAAAAAAGTTCATGATTTAATGAAACGACAAAGAATTTTGCCGGTTTAGTTTGAGATTAATTCCATTGCTCTGCCAAACCTTGTAAGGACTGAATCGCGTCAGCTACGGATTCAGCTTGTAGGGCGTCATCGAGTGCCACAATCAATGCTTCAGATAACTGCAACTGTTCAATCCGGTGAATTGTTTCAATTTTACGTTTTTGGTCAGCCATGCTGCGCTCCTGATTTGATCTATCTGTGATTCAAGAAAGCATAGTCCAATCAGTTTAATTTGGAAAACCGTATAATTTTATATATTTAATATGTAAATCCGATTTAATGTTATTTTTTGCAGGATTTTAAGAAAAAAAGGGCACTTTATCGAAAAGTGCCCAAGATTATTCAATGACCCGACTTTTAATAAGCGTAGTTCAGGTCAGTATAATCGTTGAGTGATTTCTGCACATGCGCCTGAATAAAGGCACGTACATCCTCGGCCGTCATGGCTTTGCCCTGATTGCTGATGACATGTTCGATTTCTGGCTGACCTTCAATTTTAATGCGATAAACAAAATGCTTGGCCAGACGATAACTGTCGTCTAATTTTTCAATGCCAGTCACATAATAATAGGCATGTTCAAAATTCAGATCCTGATGTGAAAATACAAATTGCTCGAACAATTTGAGTTTCTGAGCATTTTCGAGTGCTTTGATGTCATCCACGATACTGGCTTCAAACTTGGTGCCGTATTTCTCTGAAATAGGCTGTTGATCAATCAGCAGCGACACCATGCCATCGTCTAAATGGGTCACCGTAATATTGTTTAATTCAGTCATGATGCACTCGAGTGAAATATAGTGGGGCTTAGTATGCTGTTATTTTAATGAAACTCAATGCGAGCGGGGTGAACTTACTTAAGATTTATGCGCTGAATATGACTAAAAATGAAATAAAAAGGGAGCGATTGCTCCCTGAATGACAGACAGAATAATTTAATCCTGTGCATCAATACTCTGGCCATTCATATGCAGGCTGTCATTACCCATCAAATATAGATAAGCCGGCATGATTGAATCGGGGGTAGGCAGGGTTTTCGGATCTTCATTCGGATAGGCCTTGGCGCGCATGGCAGTCCGCGTTGCCCCGGGATTGATGCAGTTATAACGGATATTCGGATGTACCTGCTCTTTGGCAAATAACTGGCTTACCGCTTCAATAGCAATTTTAGAAACCGAATACGCACCCCAGCGTTCGCGGGCTTCGCGGCCTACACCTGAGCTGGCAAAAACCACAGAAGCATGTTGGGATTTGGATAATAACGGTAACAGCGCTTGGGTCATGACAAAGGGTGCACGCAGATTGACCGCCATCACATCATCCCAGACATTGACCGGATAATCCGCCAAGGGAACCCGTTCGCCTAAAATGCCGGCATTGTGCAGAATGCCGTCCAGACGACCAAACTGACGGTCTAGCGTATCGAGCAAAAGCTCATAATCACGTTCTGACGCACTCGATAGTTGTAGCGGCAAGATGGCAGGTTGCGGCGCACCCAAACTTTCAATTTCATCATAAATGACTTCGAGTTTGTTTAAGGTACGCCCATGCAGCACCACAGTTGCGCCATGCAAGGCATAACTGATTGCTGCTGCACGTCCAATGCCATCGCCCGCACCTGTGATTAGGATGATACGATCCTTGAGCAGATCGGGGCGAGGTTGATATGCTGAATATTTCATTATCTACCTCCTCACTTCTTATTATTTAGTGTTAAGCGTTCAAGATACCGCAGTATGCTGCTTCAGTACTAGTGTCTGAATCAATTGATGTAATTCTGTCACAGTATGCACGATATGGTCGGCCTGCCAGGCGTTTAAATCGTCTTTGTATTGCAACGGCAAATAACCATAAGCAGCCAGAATGGTCAGCATCTGGGCATGACGGCCGGCATCAATATCTCGGGGATGATCTCCGACATAGATACAGTCTTCCGCGGCAAGATTCAGTTGCTTGGCTGCCAGATACATCGGTTCAGGATCGGGTTTGGTCCGAGTGACATCTTCCGGACATACCAGCACTGCGCAGCGTTCACTCAGGTTCAGCGCTTGCAGTAAAGCCTCGCTGAGCCAGCGCGGTTTATTGGTCACAATCCCCCAAGGAATGTCATTTTCCTCTAGCTGTTCAAGTAATGGATACATGCCATCAAACAGATCGGTATCGACCGCAATATCTGCGCCATACATGTCCAGAAAGCGCTGACGGTGTTGCAGAAAGACCGGATCTTCCAGTTGCAGTTCCGGATAAACCAGTTTCACCATAGCGCGAGCGCCTTCGGAGACTTGGGTACGAATCAGCTCGGGTTCAACCAGTGCACGGCCTTCTTCATGGCACATCTGCTGGATAATCCGGATAAAATCGGCAGCGGTATCAATCAGGGTACCATCGAGGTCAAATAAAACGGCTTTCATGCTGTGGTCTCTGCTGCGCTATCTTTCACGGTATAGACCATATAGTTCACATCAACATTCGGTGCCAGCCAATAACGCTTGGTCAGCGGATTATAGTGCAGACCGGTCATGTCTTTGAGCTTTAAACCAGCGTTACGAATATCATGTGCCAGTTCAGACGGCTTGATAAATTTGCTGTAATCATGGGTGCCTTTGGCCAGCATGCGCAAGACATATTCTGCCCCGATAATCGCAAATAAATAGGACTTTGGATTACGGTTAATGGTCGAGAAGAATACATGACCACCTGGCTTGACCAGCTTGTGACAGGCCTGAATAATCGATGCCGGATCTGGCACATGCTCTAGCATTTCCATGCAGGTCACGATGTCATATTGGCCAGCCTGTTCCTCTGCCAGTTGCTCGACCGGCACCTGACGATATTCAATATTGCTCACGCCTTCCTGTTCGGCATGGATGCGTGCCACATTCAGTGGGGCTGCGCCCATATCAATCCCGAGTACATCGGCACCGCGTCGCGCCATGCTTTCGGCCAGAATACCGCCACCACAGCCGACATCCAGCACTTTTTTGCCGCTCAGGCCTCCGGCATGTTCATCAATCCAGTTTAAACGCAGTGGATTAATCATGTGCAAGGGGCGGAACTCGGAATGCTGATCCCACCATATAGCTGCAAATGCTTCAAACTTGGCAATTTCTTGTGGATCAACATTCAATTGCGACATCGGTGTCACCTCAATCAGTCATGATTAGCTAAAAATATATATGTGCCGAATGGCCAGAGAAACTGATTTAAAACCTTGAAAATCAGTTCGATGGTTTAGTGTAGCGATTCTGGCAGAAAAAGCGATAAAAGCAGCAAAAAAGTTCACAGAATGAAAACGAAACCGGCATAATTGATTTATAGTGAACACATAAACTAAGCATAATGATTTAGAGGACGATAATCCGAATGAAAAAATTCCTTTTAGGCGCTGTTGCCGCATCTGTTTTGGCCTTTTCAGGCAATGCTATGGCCAATTTTGTGGCAGGTCAGGACTATCAGGTGGTTGCAAAACCAGTCAAAGTCGAAAAACCGGGCAGAATTGAGGTACGTGAATTCTTCTGGTACGGCTGTGGTCATTGTTTCGCGCTTGAACCACATATGCAGGGCTGGTTGAAAAAATTACCAAAAGATGTACGTTTTGTACGTACGCCTGCTGCAATGAATCCACTCTGGGAACAGGCAGCGCGTGCTTATTATGTGTCTGAAGCATTGGGTGTGCGTCAAAAAGCACATTTACAATTATTTCATGATATTCATGACAAGCAACGTCCAATTTTAGAACAGGCACAACTGGCCAAGTTCTATACCCGCTATGGTATTTCTGAAGCGAAATTTAACAGCACCTATAAATCTTTCCCGATCACTTCGAAAATTGCCCAAGCCAAAAATCTGGCTGCTCAGTATCAGTTAAGTGGTGTTCCGGCAGTGACCGTGAATGGTAAATATATTGTGCAGGGTAATGATGCCAAAGTCATTCAGGTGGTGAATTACCTGATCGAAAAAGAGCGTAAAGCTAAATAAGTCTGAACTGACGATCAGTAAAAAAACCTGCATCATGATGCAGGTTTTTTATTTAGGCCGGGGGAATGACTGCTTCATTGAGCACAGGGCTTGCGGTTTCAACTGTTTCGGCAGGTCGCCGGTACCAGTGCAAAATGCCACGCAGCAAGAGCTGCATCTGCAATATGCTTTGATTTTTAAAGGCATTGGATTGGGCGCGGCGCAGCTCTGGATCAGCCTGATGTTGCAAATGAATCCAGCCCATCGCCCAGTTCAGGGACAGCTCAATCAGCATCTGTGCCAGAGCCTGCAAGTCCTGTGGCGCCTGAATATGTCGGGTAGATTGCATCTTGGCCAGTTCATGCATCACATCTTCAGCCAGAAAATGAATTTCCCGTTCAATGCCGGCACGTAATACGTCCGAACCGCCCCAACGTTCTGCCACAAAAAAAATCCAGGGTTCAGGATGGTATTCGACGGCCTGAAAAAATAGTTCCAGCCCGGTGTGGGTTCGGGTATTCGGCTGATACAAATAAGCCTGTCCCAGCTGATTGAGTACGCCCTTGATATGAATCGCAACCTGATCCAGCAATTCCAGACCCAACTGGTTCATATCCTGAAAATGCCGATAGAATGCCGTCGGCACCAGTCCGACTGCATTCGCAACTTCACGTAGGCTGATCGTGCTGAAAGCGCGGCCCTGACTGCTGAATGCCAGTGTCGCATCGAGTAACGCCTGATGACTTTGCTGCTTGCGATCTTCACGTAAGGACATAAATGGGTTTCCTATCACCGGCTTCCCTTATAGAGAGTTTTAGTCTAGCAAAAATTAAATTAAATCGTAGTGCCACAGATCGGCAGAATTTCGACAACTCGTAGCGAGCTGATGCATTGATTTTGTAAATGAATCGCCCGGCTGCCTAATCTTGGCAAGGGCTTCTGCTATACTGAGCCGCAATTATTTTGAACCCATACAGGACTTATTATGCGTATCGACCAACGAGCATTAGATCAATTACGTGAAGTGAAAATTACCCGTAACTATACACGTTATGCGGAAGGCTCTGTATTGGTTGAATTTGGTCATACCAAAGTACTGTGCACTGCCAGTGTGGATAGTTCTGTACCGCGTTTCCTCAAAGGTCAGGGCCAGGGCTGGGTAACGGCTGAATATGGCATGTTGCCACGTTCAACTCATACCCGTAGTGACCGTGAAGCGGCACGTGGCAAACAGAGTGGCCGTACCCAGGAAATTCAGCGTCTGATTGGTCGTAGCTTGCGCTCAATGGTCGATCTGAAAAAACTCGGTGAAAATACCATTACTATCGACTGTGACGTGATTCAGGCTGATGGCGGTACCCGTACTGCAGCGATTACTGGTGCTGCGGTGGCTTTGGTCGATGCCATGAACGTCTTGCTGGAAAGAAAGAAAATCAAACATGATCCATTAAAAGGTTTGGTGGCTGCGGTTTCTGTGGGTATTTTCAAAGATGAAGTATTACTGGATCTTTGCTATGAAGAAGATTCAAACTGTCAAACCGATTTGAACGTGGTGATGACTCAGGCCGGTGAATTTATTGAAATTCAAGGCACTGCAGAAGATAAGCCATTTACCCGTGCACAATCGAATGCCATGCTGGAAATGGCCGAGAAAGGCATTCAGGAATTGGTGAAAAAACAGCAAGAAGCTTTAGGTTGGTAATCTATTCCATGCTGAAAAACGCATCTCTGGATGCGTTTTTTTATGCCTGAAATTTCACTCTGCACCTGTATTCAAAAACTACATTACAAAACTTCCTGACAAAAAGTCGACATGAATCGGCTATATCTGAACCGGTTTTGCATCGATATTGGATCAGATGAGAACACAATGAGGAATGCGACATGAAACAGTGGCTTTGTGCAATTTCATTGCTGGGCGTGTTTGGATTAACTGGCTGTGACTGGGGCAATAATCGTGAAGATGACGAGCGTTCAGTGTTAAATCAGGATCGTGATGAGGATAACGGAAGATATAACGACCGTGATGGTGACGATGATGACCGCGATCGCCGAGGTAATCGGGATGACGATGATGATTAAGGTCTAAAATAGAAAATTGAGCAAAATATACGCAAAAAAAATTTCTAAAAATAAAAAAAGGGTGCTTCGCACCCTCTACGGTCATCTATCCCATCTAGGCTTAAGCATTGAAACGCATCGACAGATCAATGGCTTTGAGATCTTTGGTCAGCACGCCCATGGAAATATAATCTACTCCGGTACTCGCGACTTCACGTAAATTATCAATGGTGATATTACCTGAGGCTTCCAGTTTGCAGCGACCGGCCACATGTTGCACCGCGTCGATCATCTGCTGCTGACTGAAATTATCCAGCATCACAATATCAGCATGGGCTTCGAGTGCCTGATTCAGCTCATCCCAGGTTTCGACTTCAACTTCGACAGGCTTACCCGGTGCAATTTGATGGGCCTTGGCAATCGCCTGCGCAATGCCACCCGCTGCCATAATATGATTTTCTTTAATCAAGAAGGCATCAAACAGGCCCAAACGGTGATTCTGGCCACCGCCAATGGCCACGGCATATTTTTGTGCGATACGCAGACCCGGAAGCGTTTTACGAGTATCTAATAATTTGGTGTTTAAACCTTGCAGCTCTTTGACATAGTGGGCGGTTTTAGTCGCAACCGCAGACAGCGTCTGGACAAAGTTTAGCGCAGGGCGCTCCACGGTGAGTAAGCTACGTGCAGATCCGGCCAGTTTTAAAAATGCTTGATTGGCTTGAACATGATCGCCATCATTTTTCAGCCAGATCACTTCAATACTTGGATCATAGGCCTGAATCAAGGCATTTACCCAAGGCTGGCCGGCCAAAACCATGTCTTCACGGCTAATGATAGTGGCAGTGGCCTGTTCATCTTCAGGAGTCAGCAGGGCGGTAATATCGCCTTCACCGATATCTTCTGAAAGTGCTTGTTGAATATTGATCTGAATGGACTGGTCTAGCAAAGCTTGAGATATGCGCATGAGTATTTCCGTATCTTTTTTAAGCCGTGAAAATTGCGCCTTATCTTAGCACCGTTACATAAAAGATGAGCGATTTTTCATCCAGTTTGCTGGGATGAATTGAGATTTCTCCTTGAAAGTTTTAGCATGAAGCCGGCTGCAATGCTGATCTTGCAGATTTTATTTTTGGGGAGAACGGTTTTATGCAACAGGCAGCTGAGTTTCAGGTCAAGGACGGGCAACTAATCGGTGCACGTCAAATCCCGTCTCCCAATTTTAATCAGCGGCCAGAACAGACCGAGATTCAATTGCTGGTGATTCACAATATCAGCCTGCCACCTTCACAGTTTGGCGGTGGTTATATTGAACAGTTTTTTCAGAATCAGCTGGACTGGTCCGTACATCCTTATTTTCAAACCATTGAAGGGATGCAGGTGTCGACCCATCTGCTAATTTTAAGAACGGGAGAAGTACTGCAATTTGTTAATTTCAATGACCGTGCCTGGCATGCCGGCCGCTCGAGCTATTTGGGCAAAAAAGAATGTAATGATTATTCGATCGGGATCGAACTGGAAGGCAGTGATGACTTGCCTTTTGCAGCTGAACAATATCAGGCCTTGGTAAAAGTCACGGCCTGTCTGCAACAGCATTATTCCAAGATTCAGCAGCATATTGCCGGACATTCGGATATTGCACCGGGCCGCAAGACCGATCCGGGACCATATTTTAACTGGGCTGATTTTCGTGCACAGTTACAGCATTATAAAAACACCTCAAGCTCGCTTGAGCGATGAAATTAAGCAATGAACTTCTGACAAAAGTTTCATTACAATAGCCACAAATTTATACATTAGGTGAATAGGATGGCGCTTTGGCGTTCGACCGTCATTGTCAGTGCGATGACCATGTTGTCACGCGTACTGGGATTGGTTCGAGACATTGTTTTACTGAATGTCTTTGGTGCTGGTAAAGACTTCGATACCTTCGTAGTCGCATTTCGTATTCCAAACTTTTTCAGGCGTTTATTTGCCGAAGGCGCATTTTCACAGGCGTTTATTCCGGTACTGACCGAATATAAGACCAGTCGCACGCATACTGAAGTCCAGATCCTGATCAGCCGGGTATTTGGCTGTCTGGCCACGGTCATGACCACGTTGACCATGGTCGCGATCATTGCTGCGCCATTGATCATGTATATCTATGCGCCCGGTTTTCATAGCGATCCTGAAAAATTCGCTCTGGCGACCGACATGTTCCGCCTGACCATTCCTTATTTGCTGTTCATGTCACTGACGGCTTTTGCCAGCAGTATTCTGAACAGTTATGGCTCTTTTAGTACCCCGGCATTTGCGCCGGTCTTGCTGAATGTGGCGATGATTGCCGGGGCGCTCTGGCTTACGCCTTATATGGCCGAGCCGATTATGGCGCTGGGCTGGGCTGTGATCATTGCCGGTATTTTACAGCTGGCCATCCAGATTCCTGAATTGTGGCGTAAAAACCTGCTGATTCCACCGAAAATTGACTTCAAGCATGAAGGCGTAGATCGCATCATGAAGTTGATGCTACCGGCATTATTTGGTGTATCTGTCACGCAAATTAATCTATTGTTAAATACCATTTGGGCTTCATTCATGCAGGATGGTTCGGTATCCTGGCTGTATAGTGCCGAGCGTATGACCGAATTGCCGCTGGGTCTGATCGGTGTTGCAATTGGTACCGTGATTTTGCCGTCGTTATCGGCACGGCATACCGAGCAAAATCCGGAAAAATTCCGTGGCATGATGGACTGGGCAGCCAAAGTTATTGTGATGGCAGGCCTACCCGCCAGTGTTGCACTGTTTATGCTGTCGACCCCGATTATTCAAGCCCTGTTTGAACGTGGCCAGTTCACCTTTGAAGATACTCAAATGACGGCTTTGGCGCTGCAATGTATGAGCGGTGGTGTGATTGCCTTTATGCTGATTAAAGTCTTTGCTCCCGGTTTTTATGCAAAGCAGGATACCAGAACCCCGGTGCGTGTCGGTTTGATGGCTGTGGCGGCCAATGCGATTCTGAACGTGATTTTTATCGGTTTCTTCAAGCTGATTGACTGGGAAGCAGAGCATATGGCGCTTGCACTGGCATCGACGGGTTCAGCGATGGTCAATGCCGGTTTACTTTATTATTATCTGCATAAGCGTGATATTTTCCGTTTTGGTTCGCACTGGAAAAAAATCTTCCTGCAATTCATGTTTGCCAATGTGGTGATGATTGCGGCTCTGGCCTATGCCCTGAGTTGGTATAACGCAGATGTATCACAATGGATGCGTGTGGTAGAAGTATTGATCTTATGTGTTGTCGGTGTGGTAGCGTATGTTGCAGCCTTGCTGGTGGCAGGTTTTAGACCACGTCATTTAAAGCCCTAAGTTCATCTTAAAAGAAGTATTTTTGATCAAAACAGATCATTAAAATACCCATAAAAAAACAAGAGCCAGAAGGCTCTTGTTTTTTTTGAAAGCTAACACTTGCTTTGAAAAGGTCTAGCGTAAATCTAGACCTTGCCGCGCGAAAGAAAACCAACGATCGCAAGAATCACCGCAATTACCAACAAGATAATCGCAAAATCCTTAGACAAGCCTGCAACGCCACCGAAACCAAGTAGACTCGCAATTAATGCAATAACAGCAAAAATAATAGCCCAGCGAAACATATATATTCTCCATGTGTTTTTATTTTCAAATTTAGTATAGAAATAAACGATTCCAGCGACTGTTAGTGTTGTGTTGATGAACTGTCTCTGATTTAACAATAGTTTACGTGATAACAATAAAAATTTGAGACAGTAGGTCTGCAGGGTTCTGGCTGTTATAATCAGCTGATTTTTGAATATTCCGGCCCGATCATGAGCGATACTTTACGTCCCGAATTCTGGAAAAACTATTCACTTGCTGAACTGACGCAAGTCGAGTGGGAGGCCTTATGTGATGGTTGTGGGTTGTGTTGTCTGATTAAACTGGAAGATGAAGATACTCAGGAAGTCGCCTATACCAAAGTGGCATGTAAGCTGCTGGATTGTAGCACTGCACATTGCTCCAATTATCCAGATCGCTTGCAGTATGTGCCTGATTGTATTCAGCTCACGCCAGAGAAGCTGGAAACGATTCACTGGTTGCCTTCGAGTTGTGCCTATCGCCGGGTAGAGCAGGGCAAAAGCCTGCCATCCTGGCATTATCTGATTAGCGGTTCACGAGAAAGCGTGATTCAGGCACGCAAGTCGGCAGCAGGGCGCTGCCTGAGTGAAGCAGATATTCATCAAGACGACATTGAAGATTATATCGTACGCTGGGTGCGTTGAATCTGCCTGCGTGATTCGTTTATTGATCTGCCGGATGGAGTAGAGCCTGGGCCGAAGCACCGGCCATCGGACGATAGAAATAGAAGCCTTGTCCAATCTGACAGTCACAATGGATCAGGGTATCCAGCTGTTCTGTATTCTCAATTCCTTCGACCAGAACATCCAGTGCAATACTGGAGCCAATCTGGGTAATGGCTTTGACAATGGCCAGGGCAGATGGGTCACTGTTCATGCGTTCTACAAAGTTGCGGTCAATCTTGATGCAACCCACCGGATAGTCCTGCAAGCGGGTCAGCGAAGAATGTCCAGTGCCGAAATCATCCAGCGAAATCTGGATTCCGGCCTGTTTCAGCAGGTTCAGGGCGCGAACCACATAATTGGCACCATGTTCGGATAGGCTCTGCTCGGTAATTTCTAGTTCAACTTTATGTGCGGGAATATCAAAGTTGGACAGGCGTGCCAACAGTTTTTCGGCATAGTCATCGCGCAGGAATTCGACTGGTGCAGCATTGATGGAAATGGGTAACAGATCCAGACCTTGTGCCTGCCAGCGACTCATATCTGCAAAGACTTTCAGTTGCATGGTCTCACTGATGCGTGAGGCCAGCTCATAGTCCTGAAAGGCAGCAAAAATTTCGGAAGGTAACTGAATGTTCTGATTCTGATCTTGCCAGCGTAATAGTGCTTCGAAACCAATCACTGCACCATCAGAAAGACGTACTTTAGGTTGGTAATAGGGAATGATCTGATCGGCCAGAATAATCTTGCGAGCCAGAGTCAGCTGCTTGGTTATATTTTCCAGTGAACCGCACATTTCCTGATTAAACATGCGGATGCCACCACGACCACTATTTTTCAGGTCATTTAAGGCGATATCGGCACACTTCAGCAGATTCGAGGTATTTAAGGCATCACGTGGATAGATGGCACAGCCTATACTCATGGCACTGCTGATGCTATTGCCGACATAATTGATGGGCTGATCCAGCTGGGCATAGGCCATTTGCGCCGTTGCCAGCAGCTGTTCTTCACTTTCCAGATTTTTGACCAGTACGGCAAATTCATCGCCACCCAAACGGGCGATGATGGTATTTGGCCCGAAGCAGGTCTGGAAACGTTTGCCCAAGACATGTAACAGATGATCGCCGGCAATATGGCCCAAGGTATCATTGATATGCCGGAAATAATCCAGATCAATCAGCAGTAAACCCGCCATGGTCTGCTGTTGTTTGGCCTTTAACAGTACCTGTTTAAAGGTTTTATAGAAGGTACTGCGATTATACAGGCCAGTCAGTTCATCACGTTTAATTACTTCTTTTAACCGCGTTTCTGCAATTTTTTGCTGACTGATATTGCGTGATACACAGAGGATATTTTGGGTAATATTCTGCTGATCCAGAATCGGGGTCAGCAGATGATCCCAATATTGGATCGGTTGATCTTTGATCTGGATTTTGCTGGAGAAACGGCTGTTTAAGCCTTGGGCAGCCTGTTTCAGAGCACGTTGCCCGGATTTTCGGGCTTCAGGGGTTAAGCGATTTAACCAGCACAATGAACGGTCTTGATCTTGTTCTGCGGTCTCATTTGCTTGTGCCAGACAGCCAGAGTTACTATGCCGAATCTCACCCTCAGGGCTGATAATGTTAATGCAGTCTGCGCTAGCATCCAGCATGTTTTCCTGAGTGGAAACAATCTGAGAAAGTTGCTGCTGGATTTCAAAATAATCATGCACATCGGTCAGAGAAACGGCCCATTGCAGCAAATGTTCAGGTTCATGATGAAATTTTACCGCCAGGCTACACATGCGATAATGGGTATCACTGCGTTTAATCCGGCACTGGGTTTCAAAATTCTGCTGTTGATCCAGCGCAGCATGCCACTGCGCTAAAAACAGCTGCAAGTCCTCGGCATGGATAAAACTCTGCCATTGCGGATGACCCTGTTCATTCAGGTTCACGCCAAGATAATCAGTCATGGCATCGTTAAAATATTGCAGATGTTTTTTGTTGCTGACCCACAAGGGTTGCGGTAAGGCATCGATCAGATTTTTTAACAAAACCGATTCAGACAAGTGAACGTGGGGTGCAATCAGTGATGATGACGTCAGTGGCTTAGACCGACTCAGAGCTCCCTGTTCAAATTTATCATGCTTCATGCATTCACCACTACAACCCAAAAGTGCCCAAGGGGCGAGATAAGTTTCTTTTAATTAGAATAAACAATATGAAAATTACACTGTAATTAATTCACAATTAATCATGTTCAAATTATTCGGTTTTATAGAGATTAATTCATTCAGAATTAAAAAAATAGAGGATATCTACATAAATTAATTTTTTATGCGTGCTGTTTGCATTCTTGGAATCAAAACTGCGGATGTTAGAATGAGATCATAATTTAGTTTGAGCCAATAATAACATGTCAGATAGTCATATCCCGCTTCCAGAACGCTTACGGCCACGCGACCTTACACAGATTATCGGGCAGGAACATTTGCTGGGAGAACATGCGCCCTTACGCCAGATGATTGATCAGGGGCATCTGCCTTCGATCATTTTCTGGGGACCTCCCGGAGTCGGAAAAACCACCATTGCCTTACTGCTGGCTCAAGCGGTAGACCGACCTTTTATCAGCCTGTCTGCACTGAATACCGGGGTGAAAGAACTGCGTGAAATCATTGCCGAAGGTGGCGATTTGCTGACGCCAGTGGTATTTATTGACGAAATTCATCGCTTTAATAAATCCCAGCAGGACGCGTTATTAAATGCGGTCGAGAAAGGGAAAATTACCTTAATTGGCGCCACCACTGAAAATCCGTCTTTTGAAGTGAATAGTGCCTTATTATCACGTTGTCAGGTGTATAGCCTGAATGCATTGAGTGCTGAATCGATTCAGACTTTGTTGACGCAAGCCTTGCAAAATGACTCTTTCTTACAGGAAAGACATATCCTGATTGAAGAATTTGATGCCCTGATCCAGTTCGCAGCAGGAGATGCCCGCAAGGCACTGAATCTGCTTGATCTGATCGCCAGTACCTTTGAAGCGGATATGGAAAATATCATTACCAATGCGGTGGTGGTCAAAGTCGCACAGCAGAATATTGCCCGTTATGACAAGTCCGGTGAGCAGCACTATGATCTGGTGTCGGCCTTCATCAAGTCGATTCGCGGCAGTGATCCGGATGCAGCCTTGTACTGGATGGCACGCATGCTCAAAGGCGGCGAAGATCCGGTGTTTATTGCACGGCGCATGTTGATTGCCGCATCCGAAGATATCGGCAACTCGAATCCGAATGCTTTGCTGTTGGCAGGGGAATGTTTCCGTTCGGTGCAGGCCGTGGGAATGCCAGAATGCCGGATTATTTTGGGGCAATGTGCAGTTTATCTGGCGACCAGTGCTAAAAGTAACAGTACCTATCTGGCGATTAACAAGGCGATGGAACTCGCAGATAAAACTTCAAATTTGCCAGTGCCTTTGCATTTAAGAAATGCGCCAACCAAGCTGATGAAAGAGCAGGGCTATGGCGTGGATTATCTGTATCCGCATAATTATCCTGAGCATTTTGTGCTACAGGAATATATGCCGCCAGAACTGAAGGATACCAAACTGTATGAATCAGCACGTAATAAACGTGAAGTTGAAGGGGAGCGTTTACAGCAACGCCGTTGGCAACAGCAACAACAGCAGCAATAAAGCTGGGTATCCCAACTAATTGAACAGATTAAAAAAAAGCCCAATTCAAGGCGAATTGGGCTGAAAGTAGGATGTTTTTTTGAGGGAGATAACATCCTAGAGGGTAGAGGAGAAATCTGGTCGGCAAATATGGAGTGAAGTGCATCGACTCACTGATTTGCCTGGTATGAGATAATATTAATGCATGTGGTTTTTGATGTAAAAACGATCATTTTAATAATAAAAATTTATTTTTCCGATTAAAAGCCGAAAATAAAAAACCGAGCTAAAAAGCTCGGTTTTTTCGAATCTGCGCATTTACAGATTAGATGTTGTCTAGATTGATACCTAAACGGCCAGCTACTTCTTCATAGGCTTCAACTACGCCGCCTAAACCTTGACGGAAACGGTCTTTATCTAGTTTTTTCTTGGTGTCTTTGTCCCATAGACGGCAACCGTCTGGAGAGAATTCATCACCAAGTACGATACGGTCGTGGAACACGCCGAATTCAAGCTTAAAATCAACCAGAATCATATTCCCTGCGTCAAACAATGCTTTAAGCACGTCGTTCACTTGGTAAGTCAATTCTTTCATTTTCGCCAATTGTTCAGCAGTTGCCCAACCTAAAGCAATGGCTTGTGACTCATTGACCATTGGATCACCAAGCGCATCATCTTTAAAGAACAATTCAAATGTTGGAGGAGTCAGTTCCTTGCCTTCTTCCACACCCAGGCGGCGGCATAAAGAACCTGCTGCATAGTTACGGATCACACATTCAACCGGGATCATATCCAGTTTTTTTACCAGCACTTCATTTGGAGTCAATAGCTTTTCAAAGTGGGTCTCAATTCCCGCTTCTGCCAGTTTTTCCATAATGAAGGCGTTAAAACGGTTGTTCACCTTGCCTTTACGATCTAGTTGCTCAATTTTTTCGCCATTGAATGCTGAGGCATCATCGCGAAAGACTAAAATCAGATGGTCTGAACTGTCTGTGGTGTAGACAGATTTCGCTTTACCAGTATAGAGCAAGGTTTGTTTTAACATGAGGGAACCTTTTACAAAAAAAATGCCTAGAAATGTCTAGGCTGGCCAATTTTGGTAAATCTGGTTGAGCAGTTCTGCAGCTTTTTCACGGTCGGCAAAACTGTTATCGGCATTGAACACAGCGAGGTTATTACTTGAACCGACAGAAGATAATCTTAATACATAGATCTGCTGATCAACCTTAATCGTGACTTCATAACGATTTTTGCTCTGCGCAACGATGCTATGATTCAGACTGCTGAGGGTGGCAAGTGTATATTGCCAAATTGTAGCAGAATTTCCCTCAATTTTAAGCAGCGGATTAAGATTTCCGTCAGTAACCAACTGTGGTTTACCCACCGTATTGGTTTCGGTTAGATCAGCTGTATTTGAGTTTTCAGTCTGGGCTTGTGGACGTGGCAAAGCAAAACGGTTGCCACGCTGGTTTTCAAGCTTCGGTGCATGTTCAATTGCAAGCGGATCAACTGTTGGAGCAGGATACAATGGCGTTGCAGGACGAACCATGGCGCCTTCAGGATATTGTAAAGCTTCCAGGGTAGTAGTCTCTTTATAGTCTAAAGTGCCGTTATTAAAGGCCATTGAACTACAACCTGCCAAACTGAATA
The DNA here is from genome assembly GCF_052078135.1 of Acinetobacter lwoffii. Classification (GTDB taxonomy): domain Bacteria; phylum Pseudomonadota; class Gammaproteobacteria; order Pseudomonadales; family Moraxellaceae; genus Acinetobacter; species Acinetobacter lwoffii_Z. Next base: position 110,737 of record NZ_JBQGUZ010000007.1, on the reverse strand, counting down.
CTGAAAGTGTAAGGCTAAGTCCTAAACGTAATTGCATAATCTTGTGCTCTTTTATTTAATAACGCCCGCTTCTACCAGTGCTTCATGAAGCGGAGCGCGATATTGTTCTGCAAGTGGTGTTAATGGAAGGCGAATACCTGTACCAATTAAGCCCATGTCATGGAGTGCCCATTTCACAGGAATTGGGTTCGATTCGCAAAATAAAATATTGTGTAAATTTGCAACCTGAGCATTTAACTGTTCAGCTGTGGCTGCATCACCGGCAATCGCAGCTGCACACACTTCGCTCATGGCTTTCGGAGCCACGTTCGCCGTGACCGAGATATTACCTTTGGCGCCATGACCGATCAGTTGATACGCAGTTGCATCATCACCCGAATAAACAGTCATATCTTTACCGACAAGGCCTTGCAGCAGTTCAGCACCGCGCGGTACATCGCCAGTCGCATCTTTAATACCGATAATTTGTGGAATATCCGCCAGGCGAATCACGGTTTCATTGGCCATATCCACACCGGTACGGCCCGGAACATTATAAAGAATCTGTGGAAGATCAACGGCTTCAGCAATAGCTTTATAGTGCTGATACAAGCCTTCCTGAGTCGGTTTATTATAATATGGCGTCACCAGTAAAGCGGCATCTGCCCCCAGCTCTTTGGCTTCGCGGGTCAGTTCGATCGCTTCACGGGTCGAGTTTGCACCTGTGCCGGCAATAATAGGAATACGTTTGTTGGCCACACGAATGATTTCTTTGATCACCTGGGTGTGTTCACTCATACTGAGAGTAGAGGCTTCGCCTGTTGTTCCAACGGCGACAATACTGTTGGTGCCCTCTGCAATGTGCCATTCAACCAGCTTCTCAAGACCCTTCCAATCTACGCTGCCATCTTCAAACATAGGGGTGACGATTGCGACTATGGAACCTTGAATGGTCTGTGCTTGCTGAGTCATTTTAAAAAACTATCCTATTTGTCCATCCGAAAGGAATGAGAAAACATAAATTGGGATGGATTTGTATTTTGATTTATAGCAAATTCAATAGATTTGCATTGAATTGAATATTGCTTATGCAAATTATGACTGATCAAACGCATAAGAACAATATGCTTTAGTAAAAGCTACTGAATTCTTTATACAAAGCCTTTTGGAAACAATCAAGTAATAAATAAGATGATTTATAAAGCAAAATCCTGAGACCAAAGTTATGTCTCCAGTCTAGACAATGGAGGAGATTACCCCAAATGAACCCAATAATGATAAGGCTTGTGCAAAAAGATCAGCTGAAAACTGCCATTTTTATGCCTTTTAATTTTGGATTAATAGTTATATTGGATAAATTGAGACCTCGTACATCTTGATCGCACTCTCGCACCAAAACAAATAAAGCCAAAAACGACTAAGACTAATCTTTTTTAAATATCAATAAATTGAGAATTTTTTTTCTTATCGGTTAATTTTTTAACTTGATGTATAAGCCTTAAAGTCTAAGTCTTGAACTTTATGGTGTTCTGATTAAGTGTTTTTGCGACTTTATCTGGTCTTATCCTATTTGTATCTGCCTCTACTCCTTTGGGAATATCTAAGCAAAACGTTCAACTTATTGATAGTTATTTCTGCAATCAGGCTCATAGATGATGGCTGTCTTTTGTAACGCTGATTGAACAAGGATAATCCAATGGAAAAATCAGACAATAAGCATGCTATCGTCACGGTCGCGATCTGTTTTCTGATTGCGGTGATTGAAGGCTTAGATATTCAGGCAGCCGGAATTGCTGCTGCAGGTATTCGTGAGCATTTTGGTCTCGATAGTTCCCAGTTGGGTGTGTTTTTTAGTGCAGGGATTCTGGGTTTATTACCGGGTGCACTGGTTGGTGGGCGATTTGCGGACCGCATTGGCCGTAAGAAAGTCTTGATCTGGTCGACAGCAGTATTTGCTGTATTTACCTTATGTACCGTCTGGGTCAATAGCTTTAACAGCTTGCTGGCAGTGCGTTTCCTGGCTGGAGCAGGTCTGGGCGGCGCGATGCCAATTCTGATCACACTTGCTTCTGAAGCAGTCTCTCCACAAAATCGTGGCCGTGCAGTGGGCTTGATGTACTGCGGTATGCCAGTCGGTGCAGCGATTTTGTCTTTAATTGCAGCGACTGAATTTGGTGCTAACTGGAAGAATGTTTTTTATCTCGGTGGTCTGTTACCGATTCTTGCCATTCCGCTGATGATGTTATTTTTGCCTGAATCGAAGGAATACCTGAAAGCACAGAACAAAACGGCTGCAGAACTTGCTGTTGCACCGCAGGGTTCATTCAAGGACCTGTTTAATTCGGACAACCTGTTACGTACGCTATGTATCTGGGTGAGCTACTTCTTTACCTTGATGGTGGTTTACATCATGTTGAGCTGGTTGCCATCATTGTTTATGGAACTTGGCTTCACACGTAAGGATGGTTCAACCGCACAGTTCTACTTCATGGTGACAGCGACGATTGGTACGATTATTTTGGGTATGCTGACCGACCGCTGGAAGAAAGCCTATGTGATCCTGTTGATGTACGGCGGTATTCTGGCAGGTCTACTGGCGCTGAATGGTGCAAGCTCGCTGAACCAGATGTATATGGCAGCAGCATTGGCCGGTGCCTTCGTGATTGGCTGTCAGGGTGTACTGTATGCCTTCGGTAGTATCGTTTATCCGACTGAGGTGCGTGGTACTGGTGTTGGTGTTGCGTCTGCAGTTGGCCGTATCGGTGCCATGCTGGGTCCAGTCATCGCCGGTCAGTTACTGACGGCAGGTTTTGGCGCTGCGGGGGTCATTACCGCTGCGATCCCATGTATCATCATCTCTGCATTATGTATGCTGTTCTTGGTGAATCGCACTAAAGTGTAATGTTCAAAGATTCAAAAAAGCCTGCTTTTGCAGGCTTTTTTATTTTCAGAATTTAAGAGTTAAATATACTGTTTTCTAATTAGAAAGACTCATCACTTTATTTTAAAACTTATTCTTTTTTGCAGAGATCTAGCTTGATACAAACGCAGAACTCATCCTTTTTTTGTCAAAAATAATGAATCTATTGATCTGCTCATATGCACATGCTGAGAACACACAGTCATAACATTTTTAGCAGCAGGGCTAAAAATCATGGGGTATTTTGCGCTATGCTTGGGCATAAATCGAGATTTCAATGGATGAAAACAGATGCAGAATAATGTCGCTTTACTGGTCGTGGACGTACAGAGAGGATTTACCCCGGGGGGCAATCTGGCTGTAGCCAATGCTGACCAGATTATTCCAAATATCAATTTATTGGGGCAGCATTTCAAGCATATTATCCTGACCCAAGACTGGCATCCGGACAACCATATTTCTTTTGCAGACAACCACCCCGGCAAAGCAGCCTATGACAGTATTCAGCTGGATTATGGCAGTCAGGTCTTATGGCCAAAGCATTGTGTACAAGGGACACTTGATGCCGAACTGCATCCGGATTTAAATTTACCGCAAGCACAACTCATCATTCGCAAGGGCTTTCATCCTCAAATCGACAGTTACTCGGCCTTTATGGAAGCTGACCAGAAAACCCCGACGGGTCTTGCTGGCTATCTGCGTGAACGTGGGATTGATACCGTATTTGTGGTCGGGATTGCTACGGACTTTTGTGTGGCCTGGACTGCAATCGATGCCTGCAAACTGGGCTTTAAAACCTATGTGATTGCCGATGCCACCAAGGGCATTGACCTGAATGGTTCCTTGCAACATGCCTGGCAGGATATGCTGTCGCATGGCGTGAAACGTATCTATGTGAAAGATATTGTTCAAGCAGCTTAACACTGGATAGGGATAGAATTTAAATATTCCTTTGATCTTATTTATATTTGAATATAAAAATTCAGGTATCAACGGGTGCCTGTTTTATCTTGCTTTTTCTCCCTTAATGTCACCTGGATGAAACCCATGTCAGCCTTGCTCCAGTTTAGCCAATTTGTCCAAAAAACCTTTGCTTTATGGGTGCTGCTTTTTTCCGGCATTGCCTTGATGATCCCTGAAGTTTTTGTCTGGTTACGGGCTTATATTCCGTGGATGTTGGGCATCATCATGTTCGGCATGGGCATGACCATGACGATAGGTGATTTTAAAAGTGTCTTGCAAAGTCCGAAGGCAGTAGCGATTGGCGTCGTCGCCCAGTTTATGGTGATGCCGGGTTTGGCCTTTTTGCTGTGCAAGCTGTTCCAGCTGCCACCAGAGATTGCCATCGGGGTAATCTTGGTGGGTTGCTGTCCGGGCGGAACTGCATCCAATGTGATTACCTATATGGCCAAGGGCAATACTGCCTTGTCGGTCGCCTGTACCTCGGTTTCGACTTTACTGGCGCCCATTTTAACTCCGGCCATTTTCTATGTGTTGGCCAGTCAGTGGATTGAGATCAATGCCTGGTCGATGCTGGTGTCGATCTTACAGGTGGTGTTATTCCCAATTATTCTGGGCTTAATCGTACGGGCGCTACTCAAGCAAAAAGTCACGGCCTATATTCAGGTCATGCCGTTGATTTCTGTGATTGCGATTGTGGCAATTGTCGCGGCGATTATTGCCGGCAGCAAAACCCAGATTCTGGAGTCCGGTTTAATGATTTTAGGAATCGTGGCCTTACACAATGGTATGGGCTATTTACTGGGTTATTGGGCCAGCCGTATATTTCACTTGGCAGAAATAGACTGTCGTGCAGTCTCCATTGAAGTGGGAATGCAGAATTCTGGTCTGGGTGTGGCCTTGGCGGCGACCCATTTTGCCGCATCTCCACTTACCGCTTTACCAAGTGCCATTTTCAGTCTGTGGCATAATATTTCAGGGCCAGCTTTAGCCACTTACTGGGCTGCCAGACAAACTGAAAAAACAGACACCTAATTGCAGTTTGATGACAGCGCGCAACAATCCAGAGGATGATTTTTTATAATTTTAAAAATTAAAATATTAATTTATATGGATTTATCGAACTTTGTAACATAAGTGTCATGAAGTCTGCCTAAGATCGCCCCTCAATGATGTGAAACAACAGACTGTAATCAGCAGCATTGAGAGGGCATGGAACAATTTCAGCATTCGTCAGCGACCTATTTTAATCGGGAACTTTCCTTATTTGAATTTCAGCGTCGTGTCTTGGCACAAGCACTCGATCCGAATTTACCGATTTTAGAGCGCTTAAACTTCCTGATTATTTTTTCCCGTAACCTGGATGAGTTCTTTGAAATCAGGATTGCCGGGCTGATGAAACAGCAAGACCTGAATGCGACTACCCGGACGCCTGATGCTGTACCCACCGAGCTGGTTCTACAACAACTGTCCCAGTCCATTCATGCCACAGTTAACAAGCAGTATGAGGTTCTGAATCATGCAATTCTGCCTGAACTCCAGGCGCAGGGTATTCAGTTTCTTCAATATCAGGATCTTCTGGAAAAACATAAGGCCTGGATTGCAGCCTTTTTTGCCAAAGAAGTGCAACCGGTACTGACCCCGATCAGTCTGGATCCTTCACATCCTTTTCCACGTTTGGTGAATAAAAGTCTGAACTTTATTATCAGCTTGGAAGGTAAAGATGCCTTTGGCCGTGAAATCGAGATGGCGATTGTGCCGGCACCACGTTCCTTACCGTGCCTGATTAAAATTCCGGAAGATGTCACCGGAAACAATACCACCCAGATCTTTCTGACTGCGATCATCCAGCAGCATATCAGTGATTTGTTTCCCGGCATGAAAGCGACCGGATGTTATGCCTTTCGGGTTACCCGCAATGCCGATCTGGTATTGTCGGAAGATGTTGACGATCTGGCAGTGGCCTTAAAAGATGAACTGTGTTCGCGCCGCTTTGGTCGTGCAGTACGTCTGGAAATTGAAAATGACTCTCCACAGAACATCATCGACTATTTGCTGGATGAATTTAATCTGACGGAACAGGAACTGTACCGGATTGATGGACCAATCAATTTGTCCCGCCTGAGTACCAGCTTTGAGCGTCCGGAATTAAAGTATCCGCATTTTAGTCCGGTGATTCCCAAAATTTTCCGTAAACAGAAAAGTATTTTTGAAATTTTGAAAGCGCAGGATGTGCTGCTGCATCATCCTTTTGACTCATTCCAGCCGGTGATTACTTTGCTGCGCGAAGCGGCCAAGGATCCGGCGGTGCTGGCGATCAAGCAGACCCTGTACCGCAGTGGTCCGGATTCGGAAATTGTTCAGGTGCTGGCAGAAGCCGCACGGAATGGCAAGGAAGTCACAGCCGTGATTGAACTGCGGGCACGTTTCGATGAAGAATCCAATATTATGGTGGCCAATATCCTGCAAGAAGCCGGGGCAGTGGTGGTCTATGGCATCGTCGGTTATAAAACCCATGCCAAAATGATTCTGATCGTCCGGCGTGAAAATCAGGAATTACTGCGTTATGCGCATTTGGGCACCGGAAACTATCATGCCGGTAATGCCCGTATGTATACTGATTACGGCCTGATGACCACACAGCCGGATATCTGTGAAGATGTGCATCGCATGTTCCAGGAACTGACCGGCATGGGCAAAATGGCCAAACTGAAAGCCTTGCTGCATGCACCGTTTACCCTGCATAGCGAACTGCTGAAACTGATTGAGCAGGAAAAGGCATTTGCCCTGGCTGGAAAAGCCGCGCATATCATCATCAAAGTGAATGCGTTGACTGAACCGCAATTGATTGCTGCCCTGTATCAGGCGTCACAGGCTGGGGTGAAAATTGACCTCATTGTGCGTTCAATCTGCTGCCTGATTCCACAAGTCACCGGCATGTCAGAAAATATCCAGGTCCGTTCAATCGTCGGACGTTTCCTGGAACATACCCGAGTCTATTATTTTGAGCATGGCGGCGCCAAGAAACTGTATTGTGCCAGTGCCGACTGGATGGGGCGCAACCTGTTTTCCAGAGTTGAAACCTGTTTCCCGGTGCTGGATCCAGAGCTGAAAAAACGGATTTATAAAGATGGCCTGATCAGCTATTTAAAAGATTGTCACAATGCATGGGAGTTAGATGCCGAGGGTCAGTGGCATAAAGTCCCCTGTCAGGATCCGGCCCAGCCTTATAATGCCCAGCAATATCTGCTGGAACAAAAACAGTTAAAAATTTAAGAGATAGGCCAAGACACACTGGCGTATTTGTTTTGTACCCATAAAAAAGCCGGATGTTGGATCCGGCTTTTTTAATTAAAACATTCAAGGATATTTATGAGGCTTTGGACTGTTTGGATTTTAGAATTTCAGTTCTAAAAGTCTGTGCCAGCTCGGCGCTTTCAGCATCCATCCCATTCACCACAAAAGCGTGACGGGTCAGGACATTGGTTGGATTCGGCATGCTGACCAGCTGGAAGTGATCACTCACATCTTTCAGCAAGGTGTTCGGTACATGTAAGGCACTTTCTTTCGCGACCAGATGCTGAGTCAGGCGCTCAGCGGCCTGTACCGAGCTGAGCTGCATCTCCTCGACTTTAGAAGCAATCGCGCTGCGGGTTTGTAGCACAAAACGTTTTTCTTCACGATAGCGTTTATACAGGACTTCCGAAAGCAGCTGGAACACAGCACTGATCATGGTCAGGCAGGCCAGGGCATTCGGTTTGTCTGCCGCGATACTGATGGTGGCACCTTTTTCATCAAATTTATGTACGGTACAAATATCAGAACTATTTAACTTATAGCGTTGCACACAGAGTTCGGTGGCTTTATTCAGAAAAATCTGGCAAAGATTGAAATAAGGCACCGAAACGGTTTTATTCACGCTATCCAGTAACTGTTTTGGATCGTAGAACTGGATGTTTAAGCTCAGGCTATCGCTCTCCAGTAACGCCGGCTTATGTTCTTTTTCTTTGGCTTTGTTTTTCACTGCCTGTTGGGCTTGGGCAATCGCCAGTGCCGCATTATGCTTTTCCTGTTCCAATGCCTGGGTCAGGGTCTGAATCTCGAATTTCAGTCGCGATTCGTTATTGATGCGCGCCAGATATTCGGTTCGGCTTGGACGTGCCACGGCACGATAAGCGACCCAGAGCAGACCATGAATGATGAACGAGAACAGAATTGCCAGCCATTGTGTGCGCAGAATTTCACCAATACTTGGTTCAATCAGGGTGATTTCAATCACACCGACTTTTTTCTCATTTTGCAGCGCATCACGGACAAAAACTTCACCTTCGCGAGTTTTGGTCAGTCCGCCAGTGGCTAAAACTTGAGCTTTCTCATCCAGAATCCGGATGGAAGCGACACTTGGATTGGTGGCATAACGATTTGCCAGCAACGCCAGAGAAACGCGGTTGGGCGGTTCAAGCTCAGACAGGCTGTCTGTCACCAGTTGACTGGTGATCAGCTGTCCTTGATTGGCACGGTTTTCATTCAGTTGGTGAGTGGTTGCCAATACCAGTAAAAAGGTATGCAGAGCAAAACTTACAATCAATAGGCTAGCAAATAGCCCTTGTCTAGGCGCATTCAACGTAAACTTCCAAGGCAATTCTGTTCAATTTCGATTATGATTCTAACAATAGTTGTAGCTCAGACCCGAGTCAATTCATGCGAGAAATCATTCTTATATCATTCTTAGGACCTGACCAGCCTAATCAATTTACACGATTAATGCAGGTTTTGTCCGCCCATTCCCTACAGATTTTAGATGTAGGGCAAGCGGTTATTCATAATCAGTTAACCTTAGGTATTGTTGTAGCCTCTGAAGACCAGACAGCGACAGCATTAGCCATGAAGGAGATCCTGATTCTAGCACATGATATCGGGTTAACTGTGCGCTTTAAACCGATCTCTGTGACTGAATATGATCAGTGGGTCAAAGAGGGTGGACGCACACGTTATATCGTAACGGCATTGGCCCCTGAATTAAATGCCTCTCATCTGCAAGCCGTGACCCAGATTGTCTCGGGTCAGGGCTTTAATATTGAAACCGTGACCCGTCTGTCTGGTCGCCCCGCTTTAGATGGCCAGAGCAGCGGGCCAAAACGTGCCTGTGTCCAGTTCGGTTTAAGTGGACAAATGCTAGATGCAGCTGCCATGCGTGAGGCCTGTTTGCGTTTATCCACTGAACTTAATGTCGATGTCGCGGTACAGGAAGATAATGCCTATCGCCGTAACCGCCGTCTGGTTTGCTTTGATATGGACTCGACCTTGATCGAGCAGGAAGTTATTGACGAACTGGCAATTGAAGCCGGCGTCGGTGAACAGGTCGCAGAAATTACCGAACGTGCCATGCAAGGCGAGCTGGATTTCCAGCAAAGCTTCCGTGCCCGTGTCGCTTTATTAAAAGGCATGGATGCATCGGTACTTCCGAAAATTGCCGAGCGCCTGACCATTACCGAAGGGGCTGAACGCCTGATTTCGACTTTAAAAGCATTGGGTTACCGTACCGCAATCCTTTCAGGTGGTTTTCAGTATTTTGCGGAATATCTGCAAACTAACCTGGATATTGATGAAGTGCATGCCAACGCGCTCGATGTGCAGGATGGGGTCGTTACCGGTGAAGTCAAAGGCCATATCGTCGATGGCGCACGCAAAGCCTTCTTGCTCGGTGAAATCGCCCAAGAAATGGGGATTTCCCTGGAACAAACCATCGCAGTCGGTGATGGCGCCAATGACTTGCCAATGTTATCCATTGCAGGACTCGGTGTGGCTTTCCGTGCCAAACCATTGGTACGCCAAAATGCCAATCAGGCGATTTCTAGCGTCGGTCTGGATGGGGTGCTGTATCTGCTCGGCGTACATGATAAAGACCTGAACCGTGCATAAGTACAGGCTTTGATTGATTTTAAATGCGACCTTTGGGTCGCGTTTTTTATTGCTTATGATGTGAGTGATATAAGGAATATCTGAAATATGGCTACAAAAACATCGATCATCTTAAACGGAAAAATAATTTTTTCACTTAAAAAAACTACTGATAATTTTGTAATGACACGCCAACATTGGCGCAGTCGTTGATCCACAAAAATGTGAAAAGCAAAAAATGTAATGACAATATAATATCGCGACAAAGTATGTCGTTAGGCTGGATGACAGGACTTTTTTTATGCAAAAAACTCAGCATAATGCAGGCATAGAGATACAAATCAACAGATTCCATTTTATTGATTTAACGAAATTCAATAGATAGAAGCGTTGCAATATCAAGCGGAAACTATCTATCTGGATGGAGGGGGTTATATGGTAACAGCGAATTTAGCAACGATTGTGGGCTTCAGTTTAGTCGCTGTAGCTGTGCTTGCTGTGTTCTTCTCGCCTTATCGTCGCTGGTTAAGCTTTATGGCGGCCGGGATGCTGGTATGGGGCCTGATCGAGGTGATTCGTGTAGGAACTCAAACCTGGTTTGAGCTACCAATGACGTATAGTTATCTGAGCGCGTTAACTGCGGTCATGATGGTCGTGACTGGCCTGTTGTTGCGTGAAGATCGTCGTGCTGAGCGTGCTTTAGCAAAACGCCGTTGCATCGAACATACGCCAGTGTATGAAGACGACCAGCAGCAGCTTTCAAGCCGTTAATTCTACAAGTTGCAATGAAAAAAATGCACCCATGGGTGCATTTTTCAGTTTGGAAATATGATACAAACTGCATAATCCACCTAGTCCAGAACTATGCTAGGATATTTGTCAATTTTCGTACAATTAGAATAGGCATCCTCCATGAAACTGTCATCCATTCCTGTGTTAAAACTTCCTCTTATCGATATGAGTACAGATCCGCTGGACTTACTGGTCGCAGGTCTAGCTTTACGTATGAAGCAGTTGGCACGTACCAGCCCAAAATTCATTGAACTGGTACATGGACGTCAATTCCGTATTCAGATTGGTACGGATGAAGGCATGGCACGTCAGATTATTGTGGATAACGGTCATATCGATACGGTTTCGGGTGATGCTGAAAAAGCTGATTTTGTGTTGCAGTTTGCTGACAGTGAGCAGGGTGTAAAGACCTTGGTCAAAGGTGACCCGACGGCATTTATGACCGGCATGCAAAGTGGCACGATCAAAATGGAAGGTGACTTCGGCCTGCTGGTCTGGTTTAACCAAGTGGCGAAGATGATTCCACCAAAATTGCCAAAGCCAGTCAAAGAAAAAGTGAAAATGGTACGTCAGTTTATTAAAGAAAAAACTGGTAAATAAGAAACTTCCGCTTAGTTCCCCCTCCTTTTTAAAGGAGGGGCTAGGGGAGGATTAAATAAAAAAAGCCCTCAAATATGAGGGCTTTTTGAATTCTGGAATAATTAAAACTTATTCAACTTCCAGATTAAACGTCACCGGCCCATCATTGACCAGATGCACTTTCATGTCGGCGGCAAAAATACCGGTTTGCACATGTTCAAACTGGCTTTGGGCATATTCTACCAGCTGCTCATAAAGTGCTTTAGCCTCGGCAGGCGGCATAGCGGGGCCAAAGTCTGGACGTAAACCCTTGTGGGTCTGTGCCATCAAGGTAAATTGTGAAACCAGCAATAAACCACCGTCGGCCTGGGCAACGTTCCAGCCCATTTTACCCTGTTCATCATCAAAGAAACGGTATTTCAATATCTTATCAATCAGCTTTTTGCCTTTTTCCAGATTGTCATCTTTACCTAAACCTAGAAAAACCAGAATTCCTTTTTCAATTTCCCCAGTGGTTTCACCCTCGACCACGACTTTAGCTTCTAAAACTCTTTGTAATAAGGCACGCATTTTACATATGGACTGCTAATGATAGATGGACGTGATTGTAGCAAAAATAAAATCTGGAGCAGTATGAGATGCTGTTTTTATGAACTTTAAATATCTGAAAATCAATTGATTAATTTTTTTAAATCCATTAAAGCGATTGAATTAATAAAAATAATCTGTTTTATCTGTTTATTGTGTTGGCGTATCTTAGCCCATGCAGGAAAGGTAATAAATTGAGAGATTTAGAAATGTTTAAGCGTTCATTACTGGTTGCAATGATTGCAACTGTCACAGCTGCACAAGCTGCTCCTTTAACTAAAGACAATGGCGCACCAGTCGGTGATAACCAGAACTCGATCACTGCGGGTCCAAATGGTTCAGTACTCCTTCAGGACGTTCAACTGGTACAAAAATTACAACGTTTTGGTCGTGAGCGTATTCCTGAGCGTGTCGTACATGCGCGTGGTACAGGGGCATATGGTGAATTCGTTGCGACCAAAGATCTATCTGATCTTACCCTCGCTTCATTGTTCAAAGCGGGGACTAAAACTCCAGTTTTCCTACGTTTCTCTACCGTAATTCATGGTAAAGGTTCACCAGAAACTCTACGTGACCCACACGGTTTTGCATTGAAATTCTACACTCAAGAAGGTAACTGGGACTTGGTCGGTAACCAGACACCGGTATTCTTTATCCGTGATGCAATCAAGTTCCCGGACTTCATTCATGCCATGAAGCCAAGCCCAGTAACGAATGTCCAAGATGCTAACCGTGTGTTTGACTTCCTGTCGAGCCAGCCATGGGCAACCAACATGCTGACTTATGTGTATGGCAAGCAAGGTGTTCCAACTAGCTATCGTGAACAGGACGGTTTTGGTGTTCACGCTTACAAACTGTATAACGACAAAGGCGAATACAAGTACGTGAAATTCAACTTCCGCTCTAAACAGGGCGTGAAAGGCCTGAACGTGAAAGAAGCGGCTGAACAGCAGGGTAAAGATTTCAACCACTTGACCAATGATCTATATGACAACATCTATGCGGGTAATTTCCCGAAATGGGATCTATATATTCAGGTGATTGATCCTAAAGATCTAAACAGCTTTGATTTTGATCCGTTAGATCCAACCAAAATCTGGCCAACTGAGCTGGTACCAGAAACCAAAGTCGGTACTTTGACCCTGAACCGTATGCCGAAGAACTTCTTCAATGAGACTGAACAGTCTGCATTTGCGCCAGGTAACTTGGTTCCGGGCATCGAGCCATCAGAAGACCGTCTGCTACAAGGCCGTATCTTCTCTTACTCAGATACCCAAATGTACCGTTTAGGCGCGAATCACCAGCAAATTCCGGTGAACCGTCCAGTGGTAAATGTGAACAACAATAATCAGGATGGCTACATGAATATCTCTGAGCGTGACTCGGATGTGAACTATGAGCCAAGCCGTAAAGAGCCAAAAGCTGCCACTGAAAAAGCACGTGCGGTACAAACACCATTATCTGGTCATGTACAGCAAATTGGCGTGAAAGAGCAGAACTTCAAGCAGGCAGGTGAGCTGTACCGTTCATACTCGGCTAAAGAAAAAGATGACCTGATCATGAACCTTGCTGCTGATTTAGGCGCAGTGAAAGATTCAGAAACCAAGCACATCATGTTGTCTTACTTCTATAAGGCAGATGCGGACTACGGTACACGTATGACCAAGGCGGTAAACGGTAACCTGGCGACTGTTAAAGCCAAAGCTGCAAAATTAAAAGACTAATCCCGATTGGTCTTGAGGAACTGGTGACTAGGGCATAGCGCATCACCTCCAAAAAGTCCTGTAATACTCCAAACCTTTCCTGCACCCTAGGGGGAGTTTTACAGGCACTCCGTTTTTTATCTCATCTCAGGATAATTCAGTCTTTCAAGACTTAAATTCCCCTTCGATTTCTGCTGGAGTTCATCATGAAAGTTATGTCATCTATGTTTTTAGCCAGTATTCTCACGATAGGTTCCGCATTCGCAAACGTGACTGTCGCGAAGGAGATCTCCCCCGCTAAAAGCGTGGACAATATTCAGATGAACTCACAACAGGAACTGGTCGACCTGTTCTTTGCTGCCGCCAAAATTGGCAATAGCGAAGTTATCAACGAATTTTTAAAACATGGCTTTCCGGTCGATGTACGCAATAAAGACGGTTATACGCCACTGATGATGGCAACGTATTATGGCCATCAAGCGATAGTCAGCAGTTTGCTTAAACATGGTGCCGACCGCTGTGCTCGAGACAATCGAGGCAATACGGCCTTGATGGGGGCTTTATTCAAGATGGAATTTGCGATTGCCAAGCAGTTGCGTCAGGTGGACTGTGATGTCCAGGCGCAAAAAACCGGACAAAAGACCACAGCCGAATTTGCCAAGGTCATTGGCCAGGAAAAACAGCTACAGAAACTGATTCAGGAACAGGAAAAAGCTCAGACCAACACCCAGAAATAAACCGGGTTATGCTTCTGATACTTTTGTCGCAAATACAGCCAGCTGTACGTAAATCCTGCATTATTGCATGACTTTTTATGCTTTAATGAAGAGATAAGCACAGCGATATTCCCTTAGTTATGGCTCCAATTATCCATTCTCTGTTAGATACTGACTTGTACAAATTCACTATGTTACAAGTGGTCTTACACAAGTTTCCGCAAACGCATAGTGTCTACCATTTCCGTTGTCGTAATCTGGAAGATACAGTCTATCCACTGACGGATATTCTGGATGACCTGAATCATCAACTGGACCTGCTGTGTCAGCTCAAATTCAAAGAAGATGAACTGCAATATTTAAGAAGCTTACGTTTTATCAAAAGCGATTTTGTGGATTATCTGGAACTGTTCCAGCTCAAGCGCCGTTTCATCAAGGCCAGTATCGACAGTCAAGGCCGTCTGGATATTGTGGTGGAAGGCCCGATGGTTCAGGCGATGATGTTCGAGATCTTCGTACTGGCGATTGTCAATGAACTGTATTTCAGCCGCATTCGCACGCCTGAAGTGTTGGCTGAAGGCGAACACCGTTTAAAAGCCAAAATCGAGCTATTAAAACAGTATGATGCTGCGCAAAACCCCAATGATCCACCATTCTTGGTGTCAGATTTTGGTACGCGTCGCCGTTACAGTTTCGATTGGCAAAAGCATGTGGTCGAAGAATTTCACAAAGCCGCACCGCATGTGTTTCGTGGTACCAGTAATGTATTGTTAGCCAAAGAGTTGGGCATTACCCCGATTGGCACCATGGCGCATGAATTCCTGCAAGCTTTTCAGGCGCTGGACGTACGTCTGCGTAATTTCCAGAAATCTGCACTGGAAAGCTGGGTACAGGAATATCGTGGTGACCTGGGCATTGCCCTGACCGATGTGGTTGGGATGGATGCCTTCCTGCGCGACTTTGACCTGTACTTTGCCAAACTGTTTGATGGCTTGCGTCATGACAGCGGCGACCCTTATGAATGGGGTGACAAGGCCTATGCACACTACAAAAAGCTGAAAATTGACAGCAAAACCAAGATGCTGACTTTTAGTGATGGCCTGAATCTGGAAAAAGCCTGGAAATTGCATCAGTACTTTAAAGACCGTTTTCAGGTCAGTTTTGGGATTGGCACCAATTTGACCAATGATATGGGACAAACCCCACTCAATATTGTGCTGAAACTGGTGGAATGTAACCGTCAGTCAGTGGCCAAAATTTCGGATAGTCCGGGCAAAACCATGACGGATAATGATACGTTCCTGGCCTATTTACGTCAGGTTTTTGAGATCAATGAACCTGCTTAAGTCAGTTTGAACAATTCATAATTTTTAAGAACCGTTTCTAGATAGAGGCGGTTTTTTTATGCAAGCTTATTTAAGACCAAGGTTTAGCTAAAATCTTGCTAATCATCTGCAAAGAAAGCACATCAGTGTAAAAACCAGCTGTGCTAAGATCAACAGGATTTGACCAATAATAGCCATGATAACGATGACCGCTGCAGCTTTTAATTTTGGCCTGCTGATTGAGGCAGAAGATTTAGTTCCCTATTTGGGCCATGAAAAACTTCGTATTGTCGACCTGAGCCGTGCCTCTGTGTATGAGCAGCTGCATATTCCGCACGCCTTGCATTTAAAGCCTAAACTTCTGGTGCGTCAGGAAGAAACGGCAATGGGACTGTTGCCGGACGCGGAAGGCTTGCAGACTCTCATTGATTATCTGAATATTTCTCCTGAACATCATGTGGTGGCTTATGATGATGAGGGCGGGGCATGGGCAGGGCGTTTGCTCTGGAACCTGCATTGTCTGGGTTTTGAAAATACCAGCCTATTGAATGGCGGGATTCATGCCTGGCTTGGTGCCTGTTTGCCGACTTCTTCCAATCAGGAACAGTTTGCGCCAGTGAAAAACGTATTGCAGGTCAATCTTGACCATCAAGCGAATTTTCAGATTGGCTATGATGAACTGCGCCAACAGGTTGAAAATCAACAGGTTCAAATTTGGGATTGCCGCACGCAAGATGAATATACTGGCCTACGTTT
Organism: Acinetobacter lwoffii; assembly: GCF_052078135.1. Classification (GTDB taxonomy): domain Bacteria; phylum Pseudomonadota; class Gammaproteobacteria; order Pseudomonadales; family Moraxellaceae; genus Acinetobacter; species Acinetobacter lwoffii_Z. Next base: position 94,518 of record NZ_JBQGUZ010000007.1, on the reverse strand, counting down.
AGCGGCTCGACGCGGCGGTCACATTCCGGGAGCACGTCATTTTGAATGGAGTACTGCCCTTAATCGCGAAAATCATTTAAAATTACAGCCTTTACCACGTACTCAGCAGCGTCTGGAACAACTGGGCTTTGATTTGAATCAACCCGTTGTGGTGTACTGCCAGTCCCATCACCGCTCAGGTTTGGCCTATATTCTGGGTCGTTTACTGGGCTGGAAAATTCGAGCCTATGATGGTGCGTGGAGTGAATGGGGCAACTGCCTCGATAGTCCAATCGCTACAGGGGAGCTGCCATCTTGAGCATCACGTCACGTTTAAAAAAACAGTTTTTTATTAAAGCTCAACGATTAGTACCGCAACATCGCTTGTCTCGGGTGGTGGGTAAAATTGCCGCCAGCGAAAACCCGATTATCAAAACTGCTGCAATTACTGCCTTTAAGGCGCAGTATGGTATTGATATGTCGATTGCTGAACAGGCCAATGCCCTGAAATTCAAATCATTTAATGAATTTTTTACGCGTGCCCTAAAAGAAGGTATCCGTGCGGTTGATCCAGATGCTACGAGCATTGTTTCGCCTGCAGACGGTGCGATTTCCCAGCTGGGTAAAATTGAAAATGGTGATGTGTTTCAGGCCAAAGGCCAGAAATTTACCGTTGAAGCTCTGATTGCTGACCCGCAACTGGCCGAGCCATTCAAAAATGGTGAATTCGCGACCGTGTATTTGTCGCCACGTGATTATCATCGGGTGCATATGCCATTTGCCGGAACATTAACTGAAACGCTATATGTTCCAGGCGAGCTGTTCTCGGTCAACCAGGTGACCGCAGAAAACATTCCAGGCCTGTTTGCACGCAATGAACGTATGGTCTGTCTGTTTGATACTGAAATCGGCCGTATGGCGGTGGTATTGGTGGGTGCGATGATTGTGGCGGGTATTGAAACCGTGGCAACCGGCAAAGTGAAGCCTTCAGGCCGGATCGAACTCAATCAGCATGACCTGTTCCTGGAAAAAGGGGCAGAACTGGGTCGTTTCTACCTCGGTTCAACGGCAGTGATTTTATTTGAAGAAAATAAAATGCAATGGGATGCCGCGTTCAAGGCCAATTCTTTGGTGAATATGGGTGAAGCGCTGGGGCATACTCTATAAGATACTTTTAACCTCTTGTTACCTCCCCCTTTGAAAAAGGGGGATCGAGGGGGATTAAAAATTTTAATTTCCTTCTCTTGCACTTTAATTCAAAGCATTGCTTTGAATCTCGCTCAGGGAGGAGCTTAGATAGAGGGTCTTTTAAAATGACTTCTCACTTGCGAAGCAGTGCTTCTCATCTCCTAGAAGGTGAGGGAACTTCCCCCCTTTCTAAAGATGGATTTAATTTTTAGCTAATCCCTCCCAGCCTCCCTTTTAAAAGGGAGGAGCTAAAAAGCAATAAAAAAGCGCCTGATGGCGCTTTTTTATTTCTAGAAATTTATCTTTTTACGACGATGGAATCAATCCCGCTATTCTGCAAGGTTTGCTGCGCGATAATTGCTGCTTCGGCAGAATCATAAGGGCCTGAAACCACGCGATACCAGACTTTACCATTTTCTACATTACGCACCACATCGGCAGATAAACCATTGAGAATAATTTCAGCACGGCGGGCATCGGCCTGATCCGGATCATCAAAGCTGCGAACTTGCAGAATATAACTGGCCGGAGCGGCAACGGGTGCTTCGCTGGCTTCTAAACCAGGCTCAGTTGTGGTCGCCTCAGGTGTAGCCACTTCAGGTCGAGGTGCTTCTACAATCACTACCGTATCCTGATTTTTGTTTTCAGGGACGGCCTGTTCAGGAATCGGCGTCACTTGCTGTTGTGGTAACAGGTCATAAAAACGATAATCTTTGTTGGTATCTTCTTCTTGGACAGATTCAGCACTTGTTTGAGTTTTCGGTTTAACCGGTTCCCATGGCTTCCAGAGCATCAGTGCCATCAAAAAACTTAACACGATTAAAATGATCACGAGTGTGCCGAGCCAGGTTGGAATAAGTGGCTTTTTAGGCTTATTCGGTCTTTCAGATACACCGCGTTGCGTTTTTCCAAACACTTGGGATTTTCCTCTTGTTAATCGGGACATATAGAAAAGGTATAACAGCAGTTATGCCCCTACTATCACTTCATCCTATGTGATCAGGATACAAAAGTCATCCTCTAGATCACAAATCACACAGAATTTTAATTTGTCTGTATCTTCAAGCACATAGCTAAAGTTACAAAATGTCTGCTCAGCAGATAAACGGCAATGTTTTGCTTACATGCTCACTTCGAGCATAGCTCTTGTCTTGCATCAATGTAAAAGCAGTGCTTTACATTGATTCAGGAGCTGACACACCTAAAAGTTCTAAACCGTTACGCAGTACCTGACGCACGTTCACTGATAACAATAAACGTGCTTGAGTCAATTCAGCATCATCACCGAGTACTTTATTGTCGTTGTACCAACCGTGGAACAATGCTGCCAGCTCTTTCAGGTAGTTACCAATTTGATGCGGTTCATAGCTGTTTGCAGCACGTACCAGAATTTCTGGGTAGGCAGCCAGCTTGGCCAGGATTTCAGTTTCAGCATCAAGCTCCAGCTTAGCCGCCAAATGACGTGCTGCTGTAGCATCAAAGTTGACATTGGTAGACGCTGCTTTTTCTAACATACGGCAGATACGGGCATGTGCATACTGGATGTAATACACGGCATTGTCTTTGCTTTGTGACACAGCAAGATCCAGATCAAAGTCAATGTGCTGTTCAGATTTACGCATTACGTAGTAGAAACGAGCAGCATCATTGCCGACTTCTTTACGCAGGTCACGCAAGGTCACGAACTGACCTGAACGAGATGACATTTGTACCATCTCGCCGCCACGCCATAGGCTCACGAACTGAACCAGAAGAACCGTTAATTTTTTCGAGTCATAGCCCAACGCATCAATGGCCGCTTTTACACGTGCGATATAACCGTGGTGATCCGAACCCCAGATATCGATGATATCGGTATAGCCACGTTGTAACTTGTTCAGGTGGTAAGCGATGTCAGACGCGAAGTAAGTGGTCTGACCATTACGACGTTTCACGACACGGTCTTTTTCATCACCGAATGCAGTGGATTTGAACCAGATGTTGCCATCCAGTTCATACAGGAAACCACGCTGGTCTAAAGTCTGTAAGGCTTCTTCAATTTTGTCTGTCAATGATTCTTCGCTGAACCATTGATTGAAGGTTACACCAAACTCGCCGAGGTCATCTTTAATATCATCTAAGATTGCTTTAAGCGCGGCTTGCAAGAATACGCGGTAGCCTGTGCCAATTAACGCTTGTGAATTAAAGATCAAACCATCAATGTGTTTTTCTTTATCACCAGACAATACGACTTTATTGCCATCAGCATCTAATTCGGCTGCAAACTGTACATCTTCAGGCACATCTTTATACACGTCGGCCACAGGACGGACATAAGCATCGCCATCCTGGTCAATAATGCTTTGTGCAATTTCTTTTACGTAGTCACCCTGGTAGGCATTTTTCGGGAATACCAGTTCCTGACCCGTTAATTCTAAGTAGCGCAGATAAGTCGAAGTCGCCAGAATGTCCATTTGACGGCCAGCATCATTGACATAGTATTCGCGATCGACTTTTGCACCGGTCGCTTCAAGCAAGTTCGCAACCGTCATGCCATACGCAGCACCACGACCATGACCTACGTGCAGGCTAGAGGTTGGGTTGGCAGAAACGAATTCAACCTGAATACGTTTATCCGCATTGACCTGGGTACGACCATAAGTCGCCTGTTGTGCCTGGATTTGATCAAGGACTGCAAAGCGCTGGTCAGCATTCAGGAAGAAGTTAATAAAACCAGGACCGGCAATTTCTGCCTTGCTGATATCTGCCACTTCAGGCAGGGCAGCAAGAATTTTTTCCGCTAAATCACGTGGCTTCATACCCGCAGCTTTCGACGCGATCATGGCAATATTCGACGCAAAGTCACCATGGCTTCGGTCTTTGGTACGCGTCAAATTACTTGTATTGTTCCAGTCAGATGGTAGTACGCCTTGTGCCTGTAAAGTGTGCACTGCATGATCGAGAGCTGCTTGTATTGCCGTATTCATAATCAGTCGAAAATAGAGATCGCAGAAAAACAGCAAATATAGCAAATTTCAGGCTGTTTAGGTAAAAGCATTTCTCGGGAATAAAAAGTGGAGGATCACTTCGTCAGAAGTTTTTGACTAAAGAAAGGGAAAATCAACGGATTAATCCCGTGAAAATAAAACCAGTTTTTAGCTCAACATTTCAGATGAAAAAAACAATGCTTCACCGTACAGAATTTGGCTTATATTAGTCATCTGAAAACAGTAAAAAGAGCATGTCGTGGCTGCATCACAACGTCCGACCATTATCGGTCATATTCCCAAACTTCCTGCAAAATGGGCATTGATTATTGTGCCGTTTATCCTGTCCTGCCTGATGAGTGGCATTATTTCCATGATCAATATGCTGCGTAATCTCGGCTGGATTGAGGGATTTATGGCACTCTGGTTTCACAACTGGATGATTTCCTGGGCGATTGCTTTCCCGATTGTGGTGACCTTATTGCCATTCGTACGCAAATTCACTGGGCTATTGGTCGATATGTCCGGACCTCAGCCACCCAAGTAATCATTTTTAGAATCTTAAACTTGATCTGGCTGGAGTCAATTCTTGGGTATTTTAAAAGTCGGGCTGTATGGGGCGAATAGCGTCATCTTTAAATTAAATGCTCTACTGCCGCCCGGATGATCCCGAGCACCAGACCGATACAGGCACCGACCACGACACCATTGACCCGGATCATATGCAGATCACCGCCGACTTCATTTTCAATCTTGTCGATCATCTCGCTTGAATCCCATTCGTGAATGCGCTCGCTGATAAAGCGAATGACTTTTTCACTGTACTGGTCACTCAGGTCCACCGCAATTCCGCTGAGACGTTTATTCAGCAGCTCACGAACCGAGGCATTCGAGATAATATTTTCTCCGACCTGTTGAATGGCAATTCTGAGATTTTCCGCAATACCCGAATCAGGTTTTTGCAAGTCTTCCTTGATCGCATCACATAAAATCACCACCGCACCGCTGATAAAATTCAGCACTTGTGGGCTATCCAGTAAGGCATCTTTGGTTTCATTCAGACGCTGGCTGGCTTCACTGTCATTATCTGCCAGCTGTAACATCCAGTTATGTCCCATGTTCTCAATTTTAAGTCGCCATGGATGATCTGGATCGGCCAGCATGGCTTCAACGCGCCCGATCACGGAATCAATACTGCGTTGCTGCACGTCAATCCCGATCCAGCTGGCGCCTTTGGCCAGCTTCCACACGCCCATTTCCTTAAACAGGTTACGGGTCAGCTCACGGGTTTGTTCCGGATGCGAAGTCATCCAGGCATGTACCACATCCAGTCCGCGCTGTAGTACATCCTGATGGAAATCATTGTCCAGAACGGCATGCAGCATTTCGCTGGCTAGGGTATTGATCTGGGTATTTTTGACCCATTGCACGCTGTTGCTCTGGATAAATCCGGCAATCTGTTCCTGTCCGACAAATTCAAAAATTTTAGGCACCGTCTGTTGAATGACCTGAGTCACTTGGGCATTGTTTTGTGGATTGGCCAGCCAGCGTCCTGCAGCCAGACTCAGGTCGGTACTGTCCAGACTGCGCTGTACAATTTGCGGAGAAAGAAAATTTTCCTGCACAAAACGGCCCATCGACTCTGCAATACGGGCCTTGTTACGTGGAATGATTTCGGTATGGTCACGTAAAAACTTGGGAATGGGCAATCTGCCAAAAGGGTTACGAAACAGCACGGTAATCGCATACCAGTCCGCAAGACCACCGACCACACCCGCTTCTGCCGAGAGCATCAGAATATGAATGAGCCAGACATATTCAGGTAGCAATTTGGCTGCCACCATCAATGCCAACCAGGTCAGTACGGCGACCACCAGGGCGATGGTCGCGAAACGTTTACTGCGTTGTAAGCTCGGGGAGATACTCTCTGTCTGCATAGATCATCCTGTCAGGAGGGATTGGCCGGTTGCGGTTGCAGCACTGCACCGGATGGACTTAAACCATATTTAGCCCCAAGTGAATGTAAAATCAAGCGGGCATCAAAGGCATCTTGAGGCGCCTGATTGGCCTTGAAGCATTCAATGGTATAAGCCACCTGGGCAGGATCCAGAGTCACGGTATAAGGGCGGTCATAGAATGGGTCTGGCCAGAATCCCGGATATCGGCGGTAATACCCGTAAGGATAAAAGCTTGGCGCCGGATAGACGATGGCTTGCCGTGGAGGTTGCTGGGTGCGGTTACTTGGATCATTCAGTACTCTGAAGAATTGAAAACCATTTTGTACGGTAGTCTGTGCGGCTTTGAGCAGGGTAATTTCTTCAGCTGTGCCAAAGCTCATATTGGGACGGGCCTGAAAGCTGATACGGTAAGTGTTGCTGTTGAGGGGAGTGGTACTGTAGCGACCTAACTGATCAAATGTTAAGGGCTTTGAGGGTGTGGTTGCACAGCCAGTCAGGCTGATGGCAGCAATCACACTCAATCCCAGTAGCATGTTTTTCATGTTCGATCTCCTGATGCAATGATCCAGTCCAGACAGCCGGTCTTAAAAAATCTTAAAAACTGCTATCGGGCTGGGTCAGGAAAGTAAGTTCTTCATCGGTCGATGCACGACCCAGAATCTGGTTTCGGTGCGGGTAACGTCCAAAGCGGTCAATAATGACCTTGTGCTTTTTCTCGAATTCCAGATTGGTCGGATTGCCCAGACGCTGAAACAGTTTTAAGGCGAATTCATGAATCAGTTTGGATTCGCTGTGCATAAATGGCATATACAGAAAGGCACGCTGTTCCGGACTGAGCTGTTGATCCAGGTTCAGGCTGATGGCTTCCTGAGCCAAGGCCAGTGCCAGACTGTCTTGGGCGAAAGCTTGGGGAGAATCACGGAATAAATTTCGTGAAAATTGATCTAGCACAATAATTTCGGCCAGCCGACCTTCTGCTGTTTTACGCCAGCCCCAAAGTTCAGCCCGGGCTGCCTGCTGATGGGTGCTCATGAACTGCTGCGCAATACTTTGGTCGAATTCATGACTTTGGCTAAACCATAAGGGCTGGCTGTCCGCATGAAACCAGAAGTCTAAAATATCTTGATAATTCATAATATTTACAATTCATTAGCATCTATTTGTTAATAAAATCACAAATTTTCCATGTCTTATAGAGGAAGTTTGTGTTAAAAATTTGCCAAATTAAAAATCAATAGTTTGCCTGAAAACTAGGCAGCCTGTCATGTGCCGGCATGAAATCACGTTATACTGATTAAACCGATGATTTTAATTTAATAATTTAGCCCCCTTAAGCGAGATTGTAATGAGTCAACCTGAATCGACTTCCCAAAATGTATTACCAACTTGGGTCGAGTCGTCACTCATCAAAGGCATGTTGCGTGGTATCGAGCGTGAAAGCTTGCGTATGCAAAGTGATGGTTTCCTGTCACAGGCAGCGCATCCTCGTGCCTTGGGTTCAGCCTTGACTCATCCACATATCACCACAGACTATTCCGAAGCGTTGATGGAGTTTATTACTCCGCCACAGGACAGTATTAAAAAAGCACTGGACTATCTCAGCGATATTCATGCGATTGTGCATCGTCATCTGGAAAATGATGAAAAGCTCTGGCCTTTGTCGATGCCATGTATGCTGGACAGCCGTGATGACAGCATTCCGCTGGCACAATATGGCAGCTCGAATATCGGTTTATTTAAAACCCTGTATCGTCATGGTCTAGGTGTGCGTTATGGCCGCCGTATGCAGACGATTTCAGGCGTGCATTACAACCTGTCTTTCCCGGACCATCTCTTCGAGGCACTGCAACAGCAGGAACAAGATGAAGCACTCAAAGCATTGAGCTTGCAGGATTATCGCAGTCATCGCTATATGGGCCTGATCCGCAACTTTATTCGTCTGACCCCACTGGTGATGTTCCTGATCGGGGCCAGTCCGGCGGTCTGCCAGTGCTTTATGACTGGCCGTGATCATTTCTTGCTGCCATTGGTCAAAGGCACCTTGTATTCGCCTTATGCGACTGCACTGCGTATGGGACGTTTTGGCTATCAAAACTCTGCACAGAAACAGCTCGGTATTCACTACAATAATTTGCAGGACTATCTGGACGGACTGCAAAAAGCGGTCAAAACGCCCTATAAACCGTTTAGTCGTTTGGGATTAGATGATTCCAATGGCCAGCCGATCCAGATCAATGATCATGTGCTGCAAATCGAAAATGAATATTACAGCTTAGTGCGCCCGAAACAGGTGCCGCTTGAAGGTGAAACGCCGTCACAGGCACTGGAAAATCGTGGGATTGCCTATGTCGAGCTGCGTGCAGTCGATGTCAATCCATACAGCCCGATTGGCATTAATGAAGATACGGCCGGCTTCCTCGAAGTCGTAGCCTTGTACTGTTTATTGCAGGACAGTCCGGCGCTCCTCAGCAATGAACAGGATATTATTGAACAGAATCAGGCCGAAGTAGTGAACCGCGGTCGTGCGCCAAATGCGGCAATTATGGAAAATGGCCAGTCTTATCCGATTGAAGACTGGTGTGCCATGCATTTGCAACGCATGCACCCCTTGGCCAAGCTGTTAAATTCAGCCTACGACAGTACTCTATATACCGATGCATTAAAAACCATGATGATCCGGGTCGATGAAGTCGATGCCACCTTGTCTGCTCTGGTGGTGGGTGATACACGTGAGCAGGGCGGTATGTGGCATTTTGGCCAACATCTGGCCCAGCAACATAGCAGTGTCTATGAGGAACATCAGCTCAGTCCGGAAACACTGGCTTATTTTGAAGAAATGTCACAAAAGTCATTGCAGCAGCAACAGCAACTCGAGCAAGATAGCAGCGTCAGTTTTGCTGATTATTTAGCCCAATATCGATAAAAAATAAGGGGATTCACCATGCAATGGGGTTATCGCTTCGTGAGTGGTATGTTGTTTCTGGCTGCTGTCATCGGCATGGCATTTGCCTTATATCTTGAGCATGTACAAGGTCTGGCGCCTTGTCCGCTCTGTGTGTTTCAGCGTGTTGGATTAATCGGACTCGGGATCATCTCACTGATCGCATTCCTGCATAATCCTGCATCCAATCTCATGAAGCGGCTATATGCTTTGCTGGGTTCGCTCAGTATTTTGTGGTCTGTGGGCGTGGCTGCGCGTCATGTCTGGTTACAGAACCTGCCACCGGATCAGGTGCCGAGCTGTGGTCCCGGTCTGGAATACTGGCTGGAAACCCTGCCGATGCAGTCTGTACTGCAACAGGTGCTGAATGGTTCGGGTGAATGTGCTGCGATTGACTGGACTTTCTTGGGTCAATCCTTACCTGTCTGGTCTTTGATCTTCTTTAGTATTTTATTGCTGATTAGCCTGTGGCAATTGCTGCGTAAATATAAAAAGGCACCGGTTAAACGACTCAGAGATAAATATTAATTCCGTATTTAATAAAAAAGCCCTCAATCGAGGGCTTTTTTATTTTGCTTGAGTTTAGGTCAGGGCAATGCCTTCCAGACTGTCCAGATCCGTCATATATTCATGAATCTGATTAAAGGCCTCATCTTCTATACTTGGATAGAACCAGCGCGCCACCTGTTCCGCCACCAGCGGATGATACTGAATTTCAAAATGGTTCAGGCCATAGAAAATCGCCTTGTTTGCGTCCGGGACTTTAAGCTGGAAACGCGGATTGGGATGCTCGCCCAAAGCACTTTTAATACTGACCAGATAATCGCCAATCACATGCAAGGTCTTGTTCTTGCGGTTTTCAAACTCGATGGTACCGGCGACCAGATAGGTATCGATATGAGACGGAATCGGGGCAGGTTTACGGTGATCATCCATAAAGCCAATCCGAAGCGGATTATGCTCCCAGTCATCATCCCGGACGCTGCCATGACGTAAATCCAGAATACCGTTACTGCGAATATTGACCAGATGACCAAGCAGCCGTATCAGTGGGAAATGTCCGAGTTTGTCCTGCAAGCTAAAACCAAAACGTTCCAGTACCGCACCATGATGCGGTGAACCCAGACAGACCAGATTCTCCACCATGTTGACCCAGCCATACACATTCTGCTTGCCATAAAACAGCGCACTGCGAGACACCAGACCGCCCATGCTATGCCCGATCAGGTCAATACTGGTAATTCTCGGATTACGAGTGACCAGATCCTGCAAGGTATTGGCCAGACTGCGACCATTGGCAGAAATCCGCCGTCCGGTATTGTAGTTTAAATACAGCATGGTATTGCGGTCGCGCTGTGCCAGTAATTTTTCCCCGATCCCTTCATATTTGCGATTCGACCAGTCGAGATGGTTCATACATAAGCCATGCACAAACAGGGTAATCCGCCCGCTTAACTCGCCATTTTGTAACGAACCATAGTGGTCATAGATCACCATCGGCAGGGCCAAAGGATTCTGATATTTCAGCAGATAATCCCCGATAATGCCATTCAGGGCACTAACCAGAAAATGTAAGGAAGGCGTCAGCGGCTTATTGTGCAGTTTGGGAAAACGCTCAATAATCTGGCGTAGCCCCGGCGCAATCAGGGTATTACCATAATGAAACAGCATGTCATAGGACATTTGATAGAGCCGGGCAATCGAGGGAATATTCTGAAGTTTTTGTGAATTATTTTCACTTAAACCAAAAATACTCATTAAAATTTCGCGTTGAATACTCTTGATCAGCTCCTGAATCACGTCGTTAAAGCGCGTCGTTACCAGCTGCGCCAGACCTTCCAGTACATCGGCCTGACTCGGTGGGGTTCGGTCCCAGCGACAATAGGTTTCATGTAACGGTGTCAAACTTGGCATCTGATCCTGTCCTTTCAATGAGCCGCATACGTTGCCATCTTCCTTTTTAAAGAACTTCGCGGTATAAATTCTTTTTTTTGTGGTGTTTTCAGGTTTTTAGGGCCTCAGTTTAAAATAACGAGAATTAGAGAAGATTTTGGGCTTTTTTGTCAGACAATTTAAGCAATTAACTGGTCTTATAACGTAGTGTACTTCACATTATTTAAATTAAATTTTGATGATTGATGGTTTTTTTGTTGGTAGTTCATGAATATCATTTATTTGCATGGTTTTAAAAGTAGTTCAAACTCGATCAAGGGAGAATTGCTGCAACATTACTGTGCAAAGTATCCTGAAATTCAGGTACATTTACCCGATTTAAACATGTCACCGAACGCTGCCATTAGGCATGTTTCTGGCCTGATTGAATCGATGCATGAGGTGGCCCTGGTGGGGAGCAGTCTCGGGGGATTTTATGCGACACATCTGGTCGCACAGCATGCTGTGCCTGCTGTACTGATCAATCCGGCAATGCGACCATGGCAACTGTTTCGTGAACTGTTTGATGAGCAACTGCCTTATCAGGTTCATCCGAACTGGTGTCTGGATGAGGCAGATCTGTTACAACTCCAGCAATTGGCCCTGCCGGTTGCACAAGATGCAGACAAAATACTGGTTCTGCTGCAACAAGGCGATGAAGTTTTGGATTATCGTGAAGCACATCGTTATTATAGTGCTGCGCATCCCCCTGCAATGCTGATGACTGAAGCGCATGGCAGTCACGGGATGGATGATTTTGCGGAAAAAATTCCGTTCGTCTTACAGTTTTTATTGGACTGCATAAAAAAGGAAACCGAATAACGTGTCTCAATATACGGCTCAATCTCTTGAAGTTTTATCTGGTTTGGATCCGGTCCGTCGTCGTCCGGGCATGTATACCGATACTTCTCGTCCCAACCATTTGGCACAGGAAGTGATTGATAATGCTGTCGATGAGGCACTGGCAGGGCATGCCAACAAGATTACCGTCACGGTCTATAAAGATGGTTCTTTATCAGTCGAAGACAATGGCCGTGGTATGCCGGTGGATATTCACCCTGAATATGGCCAGAGCGGTATTGAAATTATCATGACCAAACTGCATGCCGGCGGTAAGTTCAGCACCGATAATTACCAGTTTTCCGGTGGTTTGCATGGCGTCGGGATTTCAGTGGTCAATGCGCTTTCGACCCGTGTAGAGGTCGAAGTTCAGCGTCAGGGTAACCTGTACAGAATGGCCTTTGAAAATGGCGAACCGGTTGCACCGCTTGAAGTACTGGCAGGTAAGGCACCGAAACGGGTATCAGGAACTACGGTACAATTCTGGCCTGAAGCCAAATATTTTGATTCTCCTAAATTTGCCCTCAAAGCTTTAAAACATAATCTCAAAGCCAAAGCTGTTTTGGCGGCGGGCTTACAGATCAACTATGTTGATCAGATCAATGATGAAAAGATCACCTGGCAGTTTGAAAATGGTCTGGTTGATTATTTGATGGACGAGCTGGAAGACCGTGAAATTATTCCGGCACCGGCGTTTGTTGCCACAGGCGATGCGGAACGTGCCAGCGCAGAATTTGCAATTTGCTGGAATGTCGAAGGGGGTGAAAGCGTCCAGGAATCTTATGTCAACCTGATTCCGACCGCACAAGGCGGAACGCATGTGAATGGTCTGCGTTCAGGCGTCACCGATGCGATGCGTGAATTCTGTGAACTGCGTAATTTGCTGCCGCGGAATATGAAACTCTCTGCCGAAGATGTCTGGGACGGCGTCAATTATATCCTGTCGCTGAAATTTCAGGAGCCGCAATTCTCAGGTCAGACTAAAGAACGTCTATCGAGCCGTGAAGCAGCTGGAATTGTGCAGAATATTGCCAAAGATGCCTTTGCATTATGGTTGAACCAGAATTCTGACATCGCCATGCAACTGGCAGAAATGGCCATTTCCAAAGCCGGTCGCCGTCTCAAAGCAGCGAAAAAAGTAGAACGTAAGAAAATTGTCGCGGGTCCAACCTTGCCGGGGAAACTGTCGGACTGTGTAGGCCATGATCTGGATCAGTCAGAACTGTTTATTGTGGAAGGGGATTCTGCGGGTGGTTCGGCCAAGCAGGCGCGTGATAAGAACTTCCAGGCGATTATGCCAATTCGTGGAAAAATCCTGAATACTTGGGAAGTCTCTTCTGACGAAGTTCTAGCATCGCAGGAAGTACACAATATTGCGATTGCCATTGGCGTTGATCCGGGTTCGGATGACTTGTCTGAATTGCGTTATGGCAAGGTCTGTATCCTGGCGGATGCCGACTCGGATGGTTTGCATATCGCGACTTTGCTGTGTGCCTTGTTTGTGAAGCATTTTCCTACACTGGTCGAGGAAGGGCATTTATTTGTAGCGATGCCGCCATTGTTCCGAATCGATGACAACAAAGATGTGCACTACGCTTTGGATGAAGACGAGCTGAATAGCATCCTGAAAAAATGCAAAAGCAAGAATCCGCAAATTACCCGATTCAAGGGGCTGGGCGAGATGAATGCCAGCCAGTTACGTGAAACCACACTTGATCCAAACACGCGCCGTCTGGTGCAACTAGATCTGGATGATGCTCATCATACTGCAGGGTTACTGGATAAACTTTTGGCGAAAAAGCGTGCCAGTGACCGCAAAGACTGGTTGGAGCAAAAAGGTAATCTGGCAGATTTGGTGGTTTAAACTATCGAATTTAAGCAGTAAAAAATCCCGCAAGCGCGGGATTTTTTGTTTTAAAACAGTGCAAAAAATCTTCAAGGTGCTGCACTTTATTTGTACATCATCTTCTATCTTAGTTTTGGCATATTTTGATTGGTCTTTATGCAACTTATTTAAAGTTGAGTCTGAGTTCTACATTGCAATAGGGCTTTAAGTCTTTTTAGTATGACTAAATACATGATTCATAATACAAATAATGAGATCAGTTAAAGTGAATTTTTTTATTTTTTGAAGCCTTGGCACAGAAATTGAATCACTCCATCCAGATGTACAACAAGACAAGCATGAAAAATGCACCATTATAAAGTTTGGAGAAAAATCTGATGTTCCAACGCAATTTATTTTCAAAAAGTATTTTAGCCGCAACCATGGCAGGGGCTGTTGCATTAACGGGGTGTTCAAAATCTGCTGAAAAAGCAGAAGCCCCAGGCGCAGAAAGCAAAGTCGCAGACAGCGGCGACACGATTAAAGTCGGGATCCTGCATTCATTGTCAGGCACGATGGCAATTTCTGAGACCTCACTGAAAGACACGGCCTTAATGGCGATTAAGGAAATCAATGACAAGGGTGGGGTACTGGGTAAAAAACTGGAACCTGTGGTGGTCGATCCAGCATCAGACTGGCCACTTTTTGCAGAGCAAGCACGTCAGCTGATTACCCAAGACAAAGTCGCGGTAATTTTCGGTGCATGGACGTCGGTATCACGTAAATCTGTCTTACCAGTGGTTGAAGAGCTGAATGGCTTATTGTTCTATCCTGTACAGTACGAAGGCCAGGAACAATCCAAAAATATTTTTTATACCGGTGCTGCACCTAATCAGCAAGCCATTCCAGCCGTGGAATACTTGATGAGCGAAGAGGGCGGTAAAGCGGAGCGTTTTGTTCTGCTCGGTACAGACTATGTGTATCCACGTACAACCAACCAGATTTTACGTGCTTTCTTAAAGTCTAAAGGCGTGGCTGATGCGGACATCATGGAAGAGTACACGCCATTTGGTCATAGCAACTATCAAACCATTGTCGGCAATGTGAAAAAATTCGCAGCTGGTAAAAAGACCGCAGTGATTTCAACCATCAATGGTGACTCCAACGTACCATTCTATCGTGAACTGGGTAATCAGGGCATTAAAGCTTCTGATATTCCAGTGATGGCGTTCTCGGTAGGTGAAGAGGAACTGCGTGGTATTGATACCAAGCCATTGGTCGGTCATTTGGCGTCATGGAACTATTTCATGTCAGTGAAGAATCCGGTCAATACCGAATTCACCAACAAAATGAAGCAGTATGCGGTGGAATTCAAACTGCCAAATGCTGACAAACTGGTGACCAATGACCCAATGGAAGCGACCTATGTCGGGATTAATATGTGGAAGCAAGCCGTTGAAAAAGCAGGTTCTACAGAGGTCGATAAAGTCCGTGAAGCGATGGCAGGTCAGGAATTCAAAGCACCATCGGGCTATACCCTAAAAATGGATGCAAGTAACCATCACTTACACAAGCCAGTCATGATTGGCCAGATTCGTGGTGATGGTCAGTTTGATGTGGTCTACAAAACATCTCAAACTATTCAAGCAGAGCCTTGGAGCCCGTACATTCCTAAATAATACCTATCTTTTGCCTGCTACAGCCGTAGCAGGCATCCTCTGATTTTTTTCTTACTCTCCACGGAAAACTTCCAATGGAATAGGGGTGTATATAATGAATATTCGTGTGAATATCGCCACTATTTTTCTGTTGTGTATACAAATATTTTGTATGCAAATGGCAACAGCAGAAACCTCTTTACAACACAATAATTCAACCATAGCGATACAACCACAAGATGCGATTCAGCAATTTGTGCAAGGTGATTTTGCTCAACGTCGTGCTTTACTCAATCAATGGCCAGGCAGTATTGAACAGTTAGATCAGCTTGCAGAATATGTTGAAAACGACCAGCTTTATAGCGATTCTCAAGGACAAACCTATATTTTAGAAGCCGATGATCAGTTGCTCAGTTATCCAAGTTTAGATGCTGTTGCAGATTGGCCAAGCGACCTTGCACAAGTCACTTTGGTGAATACCTTGCGTAAAGCATTGACCTTTGGTTTGGCACAAAGCAAGTTGAAGTCGGATGATGCCTCTGAGCGTTTAGAAGCGATTGATATTTATGAAAGCAACTTGGCAGAGCTGAATGTTGCTCACATCAATGCCCTGTATTTGAACGAACAAAATAACAAAGTCAAAGCCCGTTTGGCCCAGCTTAAAGCGCGTCTGGATTATCAAGATGCAGATGTCTTAGTTAAAATTCAAGCCGCAAAAATTTTACAAGATTCTAATCGTCCTGATGTCTTGGCGATGATCGACAATGAGTTGTCACAGCCGACTATCCATCCTGAGCTGAAAGCGGCTTTGCTTGAAGCGAAAAACAGTATTAAAACCCGTATTCAAGCCAGTGAATGGACAGGACATTTATTTTCAGGTTTAAGTACCGCCAGTATTTTGTTGCTTGCTGCACTGGGTCTTGCGATTACCTACGGTTTGCTCGGTGTGATTAATATGGCGCATGGTGAGCTCATTATGATTGGCGCCTATACCACTTATGTAGTGCAAAGCATGTTTAAAAGCTATTTGGGCAGCTATGTCGATTGGTACTTAATCGCCGCGATTCCTGCGGCATTCTTGGTAAGTGGGCTGATCGGCATGTTGATTGAACGTACCGTGATTCGTCCGCTATATGGTCGCCAGTTGGAAACCTTACTTGCCACTTTTGGTGTCAGCCTGATTCTGATGCAATTGGTACGCATGACTTTTGGTGCGCAAAATGTCGAAGTTTCTAACATTTCCTGGCTGTCAGGCGGGATCTCGATTACTCCAAGCTTGATGCTGCCCTATAACCGTATTGCGATTATTGTCTTTACCATTGCAGTGCTTTTGTTGTTGGTTTACCTACTGAATAAAACCCGTTTTGGTCTCTTCGTTCGTGCGGTGACACAAAACCGTCAAATGGCGCGAGCAGTCGGTATTCGTTCTAGTCGTATCGATATGATGGCCTTTGGTTTAGGTTCAGGTCTTGCAGGGTTAGCCGGATGTGCTTTGGCACAAGTGGGTAACGTCGGGCCGGATTTAGGGCAAAACTACATTATTGATGCCTTCTTGGTGGTGGTTGTCGGTGGTGTAGGTCAGGTGTGGGGTGCAGTCCTTGCAGCGCTTGGTCTGGGTATTAGCGGTACCGCCTTGGAAATTGGCATTGGTGCAGTACTGGCAAAAATTGTTCTCTTGGTGCTTGTGATTTTGTTTATTCAAAAACGTCCACAAGGTTTGTTTGCCATCAAAGGCCGTTTTGTGGAGTAAGCACATGAAGATCACACAATTATTATCCGACAAACCGCATAGTGGCATTGCGATTGCCGTGTGCTTTGCCATTTTATTGGCATTGCCATGGTTACACCTGTTACCTGCTGATTCAGCGCTGCATTTGTCTGCCTATTGGGTCACCTTGATTGGCAAAATCATGTGCTTGGCCTTGGTCGCTTTGGCACTGGATTTGGTGTGGGGTTATGCCGGCATTTTAAGTTTGGGGCATGGTTTGTACTTTGCCCTTGGCGGTTATGCCTTTGGGATGTACTTAATGCGCCAGTCTGCAGGGGATGGTATTCCTGACTTTATGCGCTTCCTGAGTTGGACGGAAGTGCCATGGTTTTGGGTGGGGACTGAATACTTCCTTTGGTCACTTGCCCTTGTGGTGTTAGTACCGGGCATCATTGCCTTTATTTTTGGTTTCTTTGCCTTCCGCTCGAAAATTAAAGGCGTGTATTTCTCGATTATTACCCAAGCCATGACTTTTGCCGCTGCATTACTGTTCTTCCGTAATGAGACCGGCTTTGGTGGCAACAATGGTTTTACCGGTTTTAAAACCATTTTAGGTATGGACATTACCTCGGCATCTATGCGTGCCAGCCTGTGCTTTATCACCGCATTGGTACTGCTGCTCTGTTTTGTTGGGTTACGTCATTTAATGAATAAACCTTATGGCCGTGTGTTGGGGGCGATTCGTGACAGCGAAAATCGTCTGCAATATTTGGGCTATCGCACGCTTTGGTACAAGCTCTCTGCTTGGGTGCTTTCTGCTGTGATTGCAGGGATTGCAGGCGCGCTGTATGTGCCGCAAGCAGGCATTATTAATCCAAGTGAAATGAACCCGGTGAACTCGATTGAAATGGCGGTGTGGGTGGCAGCGGGTGGTCGTGGCACTTTAATTGGCCCACTAATTGGTGCAGGTGTCATTAACGGGGTAAAAACCTATTTCACCTCGGCTTATCCTGAAGCATGGTTACTCATTTTGGGTGCGCTATTTATTGTGGTCACCATTTTCTTACCGAAAGGCATTATTGGTCTGTTTGACCGTTTTAAAAAGGAGCGTAGCGAATGAGCGAAATCCTGCAACCGCATGGTGGTCATGCTTCTGAAGGCTATGGTCGTCCAAAAGAACAAGGCGCAGACTTTACTCACGGCATAGCGCTATATCTGGAAAAAGTAAGCGTCTGGTTTGATGCTTTTCGTGCCTTAAATGATTTGTCGTTGTATATCGAAGAGGGGGAATTACGCTGCATTATCGGGCCGAACGGGGCAGGGAAAACCACCCTCATGGATGTGATTACCGGTAAAACGCGACCAACCGAAGGCACAGCATTTTTTGGGCAAAACTACGATTTAGCCAAAATGAGCACTGAACAAATTGCGGAAGCAGGCATAGGGCGCAAGTTCCAAAAACCGACCGTGTTTGAAAATTTCACGGTCATGGAAAATCTGTTACTTGCTGCACCCAAAGACAAACGGGTGAAAAAGAGTTTCTTTAGCAAACTCGATCCCGATGCACAAAATGCTTTGGATGAATCATTGACGCAGATTCGTCTGCAAGAGTTCATTAGTAAACCTGCTGGCTTGCTGTCACATGGTCAAAAGCAATGGTTAGAAATCGGTATGTTGCTGATGCAACGTCCAAAACTGATTTTGCTTGATGAACCTGTAGCAGGCATGACCGATGCCGAAACCGAACGCACGGCGGAGCTGTGTTTAGAACTCAAGAAAAATCACACCCTCGTTGTGGTCGAGCATGACATGAGCTTCATTGACACCATTAGTGAAAAAGTCACGGTACTGGCGCAAGGGGCAATTTTGGCAGAAGGCACATTGGCAGAAGTACAAGCCAATGAAGATGTTATTGAAAAGTATTTAGGGCGTTAAGGAGCTTGCGATGTTAGAAGTCAAAGACGTCAATCAATTTTATGGTGGCAGTCATATTTTACGTGATGTGTCGTTGACTGCACCTGTGGGTGAATGTTCGGTGGTGCTTGGACGCAATGGGGTGGGGAAAACCACGCTCCTTAAATGTCTGATGGGTATTTTACCGATTAAATCCGGACAGATTTTGCTGGATGGTAAAGACATATCCAAGCTTAGTACTGAACAGCGTGTACGTGAAGGTTTGGCTTATGTGCCACAAGGTCGAGATATTTTTTCAACGCTGACGGTGGAGGAAAATATCCTCATTGGTATGGCGAAATATAAAGGAGCAAAGACACGCAAAGTGCCTGAGCATCTCTATGAAATTTTCCCTGTCTTGGACGAAATGAAGCATCGCCGTGGGGGAGATTTATCGGGTGGTCAGCAGCAGCAACTTGCGATTGCCCGTGCTTTGGCATCTGAGCCGCGTGTGTTGATTTTGGATGAACCAACTGAAGGCATTCAGCCGTCAATCATTAAAGATATTGGTCGGGTCATTCGTAAACTTGCTGATGGTGGTGAGATGGCGATTGTGCTGGTTGAGCAGTTTTATGACTTTGCTGAAGAACTTGCTGATGGATATACCGTAATGGCACGTGGCCAAGTCGTGGCGCAAGGTGTGGGTAGTGAAATGCCGGAGAAAGGCATTCGGGAGTTGGTGGCAATTTAAGGCTTTTAGCTCCTTCTCCTATGGGAGAAGGCGGGGGATGAGGGTTTATCTTTATTTACCTCTCCCTAACCCTCTCCTAGAAGGAGAGGGAAAAAGCCTCCCTGAGCAAGATATAAGCACTGCTTTATATCGAAGCGTAAGAAAGGGAGGTTTGGAGGGATTAAATTTTAAATCTCCTCTTACCAAGCAGAGCTTCTCATCTCCTAAAGAGAGAGGGGAATTTTCTTTTTTGAATAATGGAGGAATTAGATTTCTGTATTTTCATCCCAAAGGAAGTACATGCCAAATTGTCCGGTTCTAAATTCACCGCCTATCGCTTTGCCGGTATCAGTTAAAAAGTGCTTATCATTTTCAAGTTTAAGATAGCCTTTATTCACCAGCTGTTCGAGCAAATCAGGAGTCTTGAGTCCAACTTTGGAAGCAAGTTTTGCTGTTGTTAATTTCTTGAACTTTACATTTTCTTGTTCTATTTCATGCTCAGTTTGAGTCTCAACCTTATCTGTTTTAACTTCATCTAAGCTAATCCGAACTTCATCTAAGCTAATCCGAACTTCTTCGCTAATCCGAATTATGCGCTGCGCTTCTTCATAAGCATCTTTAAAGACGTCATCATCTTCATACTTACTAATCAAAATCCCCATTTCATTGTTATTGACCTGGCTAAATTCATATAAGTTCAAACTCGAAATAATACATTCCGATTCATTGAGGTAGCATTTTGCATGCAGATTTTTGCAGAAACTCAAACGGACATAGTCCAGTTTTTGAATCCATTTAATTTCTTCAGGATGCAAATCACTTTTGCCATAGACAATGCGAACATCAATTTTTAGCCGGTCTTTGTCTTCTAATAATTCTTTGATGCGGTCATTGAGACGTAAATACGGACTGATTAAAATTAGACGTTCTTTGGCATTTTTAATGAGTTCTTCTAAGAAAAAATTAGTTGCACTGGTATTTAGAAATTTAGCCATATTTTCCCTGTAATATTTTGAATATTATGTTTGTTATAGGGCAATAAGATATCGCTGAATCAGCAATCACTCAACCTTTAAATACATGCCATCCGCCGAGACATTATGTCCAAAACCACAAGACATCGGATTGCTGCTATTCACCGCAATCTGTTGTCCAATTTGAGCGTTAAACTGAAATTTCAAATCAATTTTGCAATCTTCTACGCTGTAATTGGTCTGAGCTTTATTCAATGGCATCCGGGTTGAAAATTCTCCTATATTTGGTCCATAAATCAGACTGCGCAAACCCATATAGAGTCCATTAAACTCAATTTGGTAGGCATTCGAAGCCCGTTTAACTTCCATCGTATTCCACTGGCCAAAACCTGCATAGCGGACATATTTGCCTGCAAGATTCTTCGGTTTTTCTGGTGCAGGCAACTGTTTTAGATTGAACTGGCTGGCTTTAGCATTCGGAAAAACGGAAAACCAGGCGCGTGCCCATTGCGGCTTTCCAAGCTTGGCATAACTTAAGCCAACATTATTAAATGCCGTGGTGATATCACGCTCAGAAAAAGCTGTACCACCGTCTTCTACATTCATCGCACAAAAAGATGACCAGGCGGCTTGTTGTTTGAATTGCGCTATGGCCTTTTGATATTGTTTTTGGTCGTAGAATTTCTTGCCATTATTTGCATAGCTTTGCACTTGGCTACAGCCTGAACACAATTCTTTTTCAAAGTCTGAATCAGCAAAAGTGAGCATACTTAAACTTAAAAGACCAATAGACAATAGAGATTTATACATGGTGTTATTCAGTATGATTTTGAGCTGAATAAAACATAGCCGCTCGTATAAGTAAATAGAACTTGTGCTTATTAAACTGGATAACAACCAAATATCGTGATGGCCAAGTATTAAAAAGCTAAAGAGGAGTGTCCAGAAAGCAGTTCTGGAATAGCTTTAAACTAAGAATGAATCAAGCTTGATCCAGATTCAGTTGTAAGAGGACCAAATCACGCCATTGCCCAAACTTCTGTCCGACTTGCGGCATATAGGCAGTTTGAACGAAACCCAGTTTTTCATGCAGACGAATCGATGAGGTGTTTTCTGAATCAATCGCTGCGACCATGATATGCAATTTCTGTACTTGAGCCTGTTCAATTAAATACTGTAATAATTTAGAACCCAAACCTTGCCCTGCATAATCTGGATTTAAAAAGATGGAATGTTCTACCGTCTGTTGAAAGCCCTGAATACTACGAAACTGATCATAACAGGCATAGCCAGCAATGACTTGATTTTGAGTATCTTCAACCACAAAAACCGGGAAATTCTGATTTTTAAGCTGCTTAAACCAGATTTTAAAATAGTTCAAATCAAAGGCTGTTCTGTTCCAGGTCGCAGTACCATAGAGTACTTCCTGATTATAAATCTTGAGGATGGTTTCAAGATCATGTTCGGTCGCAGGTCGAATATCAAAATCAGGCATATTCTTGTTCTAGTAGAGGTGAGCTGAAATCACAGTTTAAAAAAAGCAGAACCGGAGTTCTGCTTTCGATCATACATCAATTAGAAATGATATTTCACAAGTGCGCTGACATTGTTTTCGTCTTGATTTTTAAGACCAAACTTGTTGTTCCACACTGAATGTTCAACGCCGAGGTATAAACGGGTGTCTGGAGAAATGTGTTTGCCCGCATTCCATTTCCACTGTGTAGTCCAGTTTAACTCGCTTGCTTGAGCGTCTTTTTCAGCAGTTGACCAATCAAGGAAGCCATCTACAAGAAAATCTTCAGCACCCAGTTTAAATGGCACACCATAGGTAAGCGTCATTTGATAATCGTCTTTATTGCCAAACACTTTTTCATTATTTGCACGATAAAGATTTAAGCTAGCATATTGAAAGTATGGGATATCAAGGTCAAAGCCCACGCCATATAGGAAGTTATCAGCATTATCTGAACCTTCCCACGTTGTTGAAATAAGCACATCTTTCACTAGACCAAAGGCAAGTTTTTGGCCTGTAACTTCGCTTAAGCTTAAACGTGGTGATAACTCAAAGTACGTACTTTTAACATCATCGCCACCGCGCAGACGATCCATAAAGAAGAATACATCTGCATATTTAACTTTTGCAGCATATTCAACAGTTAAAGTAGTTTGCTGATCGTCTACAACTTCATAGTTTTCACCATAAAGACCTGTAATGCTAAAGTCCTGCCAAACTGGTTTTGCTTGAGCAAATACAGCAGTTGAAGCCAATGCACAAAGTGCCGCAAGTTGTGTAAATTTCATTTAAATCTATCCCCCCGAGAAAGCAGAATAAGCATACAGATTAATAAGTAAAAATAAAGTTAAAAGTGATCGCTGACTTAAATATATTTCAACCCCCATGAGTTGAATGAAGACGATCATCTTCCTCAGTTTTCATTGCCTTTCGCTGATACTTCTCTAAATTATTATTTTTTAAATAAAGTTGAATATGTAGTGCCTTAAAAGACTGAATGTATAACTAAAAATATAAAATCACTTCAATTTACGATGATTAACTTACAAAATCAGTAAAAAATAGGGGGGATATACAGATTGTTTAGTAATTAATTTGGGCCTGAGGCTGAACAGCTTTGTTCTGTTTGTGTAATGAGGTTAGTTTGAAAATCTCAAATGACCGTCGTTTTATAAGCCTGTTCTCAGCCTCTTCAAGTGAGATTGAACGGTCTTATATTTCAATTGAAAATCATTTTTGCAGGTTGTTATTTTAGAATGACGAAGGGGTATTTTTCCTGATTCTGCAAAAGTAAGTAAATAATGATAAAGCATATGATCTCTTCAGGACTGTAAGGCTGACTAGGCGCTGATCTTATAAGAAAAATTATTAGATAAAAGTGAGCTAATTTTCATAAAAAAATACTTTTAATTTCTTTTTTTTAGGTTTTCTGGTCGAATGTTATTTAAGCGATTTATCGGTCTGGCCAAAAAACATTTCAAATTAAATCGTGTGAAGAGTTGCGCAATTGCCGTTTGAAAAATCCTGCATTTTTGAGCTGAGTAAGCAGTTGTCACAATCGATTATTCTTTTGCTAAAAAACCAAAATATCACTTGCATATTTCCCAGATACAGCCGATATTCAAGATATAAGGACACGATTCTGCAGACTTAAAAATGTGTTCATCATTCAAAATGGAGGGTGTGATTCCAATCATTTGAAGAAGTGAAATGCGATGCGAAACAGCAAGCTACAAACGTGCCAAGATAAAAAATTTTGCACTCAAAAGTTACAAAGATTGAGGATGGTAATATATGAATATTGAACTTCGTACCGATAACCACATTCAGAATAGTGATCGTTTAATTACTTATGTACGGGAAGAATTAAATCAAGAATTCCAGCGCCACAGCGAACGTATTACCCATTTTTCAGTCCATCTCAGTGATGAAAATGGCGCCAAAGGCGGCGATGACGATATTCGCTGTATGATTGAAGCGCGTCCTGCAGGCTTGAAACCTGTCGTAGTCAATCATCGTGGCCATAATGTCGATACTGCGATCCATGGTGCAATTGACCGATTGAAACGTAGTCTGGAACATGTGATCGAGAAAAAAGACAATGTTCGTCCTGGTGCTCTTGACCTAGCAGACACAGATACTGCGGATATCGAAGAGTAAGCCGAACTGATTTGAAAAAGCCCTGCGGGGCTTTTTTCGTATTAAACAAAAATATAGTTATGAGAAGCACAACAAATCCTGCTTTATTCGGCATAATAGTCGAAAACGAATCAAAGTGAGCTCCATCATGTTAACTGCGCAACAACAGCTTTTTGTGCAAGCACTCGAAGAATTAAATCTGGACCAGGTCAAACAGCTGCTGGCAGATGGACTCAACCCGAATTTTATTGATCATGACAAAGGCCCGGTGATTTCGGTCTGGTCAGATGGCCTGTTCAAATGGTGGGAAGAAGTGTGTGAGCTGTATGAAGCCGGAACACCACTTTCAGAAGAGGAGAAACAGGCACGTTTGGCGGTACATTTACAAATTCTGGAAGAACTGATCCAGGCCAAAGTGAATCTGCATCTGTGGGATGCAGAAGAAATTTATGGTCCACTCTGGGATGCCGCAAGTGCCGCATGTGCACCTGCCGTACAGCGTTTACTGGATGAAAAAGTCGATCCAAATAGCAAAGATGAAGATGGCATGACTATTTTATCTTCTATTAGTGATCTATTCTTTGATTGTGATTTTGATGAAATCAACTGGTCAGAAGCTTTAGACGAAGAAAAACAGACGCTAGAATTGCTTCGCAAGCATGGCGCAAAAATGACCAAAGAACTCAGTTAAATTTTAATAAAGAGCTCCAACATGACAACATTAAAAACCTTGGGTTTGATTGCACTGGCCGGTTGTAGTGCACAGCTTTTCGCAGCAGATTTTGAATTTGATCGACCAGGTGAGGGTCTGAGTACTGGAATTACTCCAGTTGGAAATGTCGCTTGGGAGCAAGGCTTGCCTACAGCGCGTTATAGCAAGTCGGGCGATCAGACCGCGACCACACTCAGTGCAGATATGTTGTTACGTACCGGACTCAGTGATGATCTGGAATTGCGTTTAGGTTGGGCTGGCCCGACCTGGACCCAAGTGAAATCCAATGGCCAGACCGAAGAAGATGATGGTCTGGGCGATGTCAGTATTGGTCTGAAAAAGGCCATTGATCTGGATGATGACAAACTCAGTATGGCTTTGCTGGCCGAAGCCATCATTGCAACAGGCAATACCGGTTTCACTAATGAAGAAGATATTTACAGCTTAGGTTCTGTCGTGTCGTATCAATATAATGACTTGGTCAGTACCGCATTGACCATGCGTTATGAATGGCAGGACAGCAACTGGGCAGTGTCTGCGATTCCTTCTCTAGGCTACCGCATTACTGATCGCTGGTCAGGTTATTCTGAACTGATTTACCGTAAAGCTGAAAGTGTCGATAATCAATACGCGCTCGGTACCGGGGTTATGTATGCCTTAAACGACCGTGTCCAATTAGATGCGAATGTCGGTGTAGATCTGGATGGTGCAGATCGAAGTTACTTCTCAGGCTTAGGTTTCTCTGTGCTGTTCTAAGTTATTCAACTCACAGATGATGAAATACTCGCAGTTCCCGACCTGGGGGAAAATGCTTGCCCTGGTTATTTTGGGAAGCACCTTGTTCAGCAGTCCTGCTCAGGCGGAAACTGCATTGTTGTCTGCCGAGCAGGCTTTTCCTGTGAGCCTGATCTCCACCAGTCAGCAGCAGGCTGAACTGAGTTGGCAGATTCCAGACAACTATTATCTGTATCAGCATAAAATTGAAGTCCGGCAGGGCAACCAACCGGTGTCGTTTGAGTTGCCGCCGGCTGAAGATTTATATGATGACAACTATGGGCATACCCAGGTTTATTATCAGCAATTAAAGTTTCAGATTCCGACCCAGGCGGGGAAATCCTATCAGGTCAGCTGGCAGGGCTGTGCCAAAGACCGGATCTGTTATCCGCCACAAACCATCCAGTTCAAGACCGATTTATCCGGTCTGGTACAATTTGAAGCAGCCGGATCAGGAAAAAAACGTTTACTCGATCTGAATACTT
The DNA here is from genome assembly GCF_052078135.1 of Acinetobacter lwoffii. Classification (GTDB taxonomy): domain Bacteria; phylum Pseudomonadota; class Gammaproteobacteria; order Pseudomonadales; family Moraxellaceae; genus Acinetobacter; species Acinetobacter lwoffii_Z. The sequence continues at coordinate 68,303 of NZ_JBQGUZ010000007.1, read as the reverse complement.
CATCACTGCAACACAATACCCTGTTTAATACAGCGGATTCCTCAGAGTCTGCAGCAGATGGACTCTCTGCATCAGCCCACACACAAACCGAACCCTATGCAGCACAAGACCAGAAATGGTCAGCCCAACTGCTTGAACGCTCTTTGGGTTATGGGCTTTTGCTATTCTTCGGCTTAGGCATTTTACTGGCTTTTACGCCGTGTTCCTTGCCGATGCTGCCGATTCTGACCTCGCTGATCGTACGTGACAGTAAAGGACTGAAAGCCTGGATGATTGCACTGACTTTTGTCAGCAGTATGGCCGCTGTCTATGCAGTACTTGGCCTAATTGCATCTTCGGCCGGCCTGAATTTTCAGCGCTGGTTGCAGCAACCGGGAACCCTGATCGCATTTAGTATCCTGTTTGTCCTGTTTGCCCTGAATCTGTTTGGCCTGTTTGAAATCAAACTGCCGCAACGTCTGGTTCATCGTCTGGATCGGGCACAGGCCATGCAGCAGGGAGGCAGTCTGGTCAGTGCCGGTGTCATGGGCATGATCTCGGCGCTTCTGGTGGGGCCATGCATGACCGCACCACTGGCAGGTGCATTGTTATTTATTTCCCAGACGCAAAGTCAGTGGCAGGGGGCTTTACTGCTGTTTACCCTGGGTTTTGGGATGGGCACGCCTTTATTGCTGGCCAGTATTCTGGGAGCACGGATTCTACCTAAAGCCGGGCACTGGATGAATCAGATCAAAGTGCTCTTTGCCTTTATCATGCTGGCGCTGGCGCTGTATTTTATTCGCCCACTGATGTCAGAAGCTGCGTTACAGTGGTTATCCTTAGCTTTGGGCATGGCCTTTGTTGCCTATGTACTATTTCGGATTTTCTGGCATCGCACTGGTCTAAGATGGTTGTATATCCTGTGTCTGGTACTGGCCGTACCTTATATTGCTTATAGCCAATATCAGCATAGTCAGCGGTTTTTTGTGGAGCAGGTAAGTACAGAAGCCAACTGGCATGTGGCACGCAGCGCAGCAGAATTTCAGCAAATTTTGGCCAAGGCACCGCAAGGGCAAAAGATCATTATTGATGTCTACGCCGACTGGTGTGTAGCCTGTCAGCCGATCGAACACCGTATTTTAAAATCTGCAGCGGTACAGCAAGCACTTGCGCCATATTTCCTGATCAAGCTGGATTTAAGCCAATATAATGCCTCTCATCAAGCGCTGTTAAACCAATGGGAAATTCTAGGACCGCCAACGTATTTATTCTTGAATGCACAGCAGCAGGAAATTCGTGGTTTGCGTTTGACCGGTGCCTTTAGCGAGGCAGAATTGCTAGCACAGCTGCAAGCACTAGCTCAAAGTGAAAATCCATAATCAAGTCTTAAAAAGCTGAACCCGTTTAAGAGACCTGTATCTGTACTGGAACCGGTTCAGCATAGGCTTTGACCAGATTACGCCCACCGGATTTGGCTTGATAAAGCGCCTGATCGGCCTGACTCAATAATTGTTGTGGGCGTAATTCCGCGCTAGAAATGGCAATCCCGAAACTGGCGGTCACCGGAATCAGCTCACCCTCATCACTGAAAATCTGCAATTGCTGAATGGCGATACGGCAGCGTTCAGCCACTTGTTCGGCTTTTTCCAGACTAGTATTTTTAAGCACGAGAATAAATTCTTCCCCACCAAAACGGCCGACCACATCACTTTCGCGCAATTGCTGGTTCAGCACAGCACTCACTTCAACTAAGGTTTCATCGCCCTTATGATGGCCATAGTGATCATTAATTTTCTTGAAATGATCCAGATCCAGTAAGACCAAGGCGTAATTCGGAGTTGCTACGGCATTCAGTTTATCCAGACATTGGTTGATGCTACGGCGGTTAAACAGGTTAGTGAGCGGATCAATCTGACTCAGTTGTTTGATCAGCTGCTCACGATGCCGCCATTGACTGAGCAGAATCTCGAATAAGACCATACAGACGGCTAGAATTGGCAAAATGAAATACAGCATCGATAACAGCCAGAAACCATTATAGAAAAGCTTGTCATCGATATTAAATAGCGGTGAATAAGGCAATTGATGACTGAAACTTAAATAGGCACATCCGCCCAGAAAAATGGAGGCAGGAATCAGCATGCTATAGACTAGCGTGCGATGAAACAGTACCAGACCGACCATAATTAAGCAGACGTAAGCGGTGGTAGCCACCGGACTGATCACGCCGACGATATAGGCATCCCGACATAACGAAACCACAAAGGTGCCAACTGCTAGATAGGGTAGATAACGTTCCACCAGACGGTTGCCCTGAAATTTATAACAGGGATAAATTAGCAAGGCTAAAATCAATAAAAAACTGCCGTTCAGCACGACTTGTGAATAAACCCGTTCAATCTGTACATATTGCCAATACTCAGGATTGAATAAAACAAACAGGTCCCAGCCGAGCCAGGTCAGATGTACACCGCATCCCAAGGTCAGCATCAGGATGCATTTCTTCAGGATGCGCCAGTTCATCACGACTTCATCTTCGACCAGATATTTCTTGATTCTGTGTCTTAGCACTTTTTCTAATACAGGCGATATTCGCTTCATGGTCCCGGTCTGACTTTAATTGTTATGGCAGATTTTTTAAGACTTATTGGATATTTATAGCTTTATTTACACAAGATAACATAAGTTTGAATGCTTGATAAACAACAATATTTAAAAAATTTTTGTGATTTAGTTGATATCTGATCTGCTCAGTCTTTGCCGATAGCGCAAGTGATCCAGGCTATGTCAAAGGGTCTTAATCAAAATTAAAGAGGTTAAGAGGTATACAGTTTTGTTCTAAATTCAGGATGATGTGTTTTATTTGTACTAATTATTTCAATATAGTCAATCGTTAAAATGGCTGCATTGTTAGAAACAACCAAAGATAAAGAGCGAAGCCATGAAAGTTTTACAGATTGATTCCAGTATTTTAGGAGATGCTTCTATTTCGCGTCAGTTGACTCAGGCCGTGGTGGAACAACTGCAGCAAAAATATGCTGAGGCCATTGAAGTTGAGTATCTGGATCTGGCTGCACAGCCTATTCCTCATCTTACCGCCGAAATTTTAATGGGCCAGAATGCAGAACAAACGGCATTGGGCGAGGAAATTTTAGATCAATATTTACAGGCTGATGTCGTGGTGATTGGTGCAGCGATGTATAACTTCGGTTTGCCATCAACCCTAAAAGCCTGGATTGACCGGATCTGTGTCGCGGGACGTACTTTTAAATATACCGAACAAGGTCCTGTGGGTTTGGCGGGCAATAAGAAAGTGTATATTGCCAGCAGCCGTGGTGGTGTCTATGGCGAGCAAAGCCCGGCTGATTTTCAGGAGGCTTTCCTGAAAACCGTGTTTAACTTTACCGGTGTGAATGATATCGAAGTGATTCGTGCTGAAGGAGTGAACATGGGCGAAGCGGTTAAAGCCCAAGCATTGCAAACGGCATTGCAGCAAGTTCAGGCCATTTAAAACCTAAAACCTCTTTTCAAAGGGTCAGCTACGGCTGACCTTTTTTATATGCTAAATCATGCTTAATCTCGGTCCAGACGATGGGCAAATTCTGCAAGATCGGTCAGCGCCTGTTTGGCTTCATCGAACCAGGCACTGAACATCTGGAAGTTGTGCCACATGCCGGTATAGAGTTTAAATTCGACCTCGACACCCGCCTGTTCCGCTTTTTCTTTAAAACGACTAGCATCATCCAGCAGAATTTCCTTGGAACCTACCTGAATATGAATCGGTGGCAAGCCGGCTAAATCGGCAAAAAAAGGAGAAACTTCCGGATCACCACGATCAATCGAACGCGGCACATAATATTCAATCCCGGTTTGAACCGTTTCCAGAGACAGCAGGGCATCATGCTTCTGGTTATAACGTAAAGATTCACTGGTCAACGTTAAATCCAGCAGTGGAGACAGCAGAATCAGACCGCTGACCTGTGGCAGACTTTCCTGCTGTATTTTGAGTGCCAGCGCCAAGGCCAGATTGGCACCGCAAGAATCGCCGGACAGAATAATATCTTTGGCCTGAACACCTTGATCCAGTAGCAGATTATAGACATCAAACAAGGCTTCCAACGCTTCTGGATAGGCAGATTCGGGTGATAGCGGATAATCGACATGCAGCACCTGCATCTGGGTTCGAGCCGCAATTTGAGTCATAAAGGCACGATGGGTATTTAAAGAACCTAAGTAAAATGCGCCGCCATGAATATGAAAAATCAGCTGGGTCGATTCCTGCTGCGGCTTAATTTCTTCCGCGCGCAGTCCGGCCAATCGAAGCGAGCGAATCTGTACCGTTTTATCCTGAGGGAAAAGTTTGCACATCTGTTCCAGAGCAATGCGCATTGAACTCGGTGGAAGACTGAATCTGCTCGGGGCACGAATGGCCGTTTTTAAAAAGCTTTCTGTAATTAATTGTTTCGTTAGCGGGCTTATCTTCATCTTCCTTCCATCTTTTTGTGCTTTTATTGATTGTGTAGATTATTTACCAACCATATTTACAAGGTTACACTAAATAGTCACACCTAAAAATTGAAAAATTGTTGTGACTTTTTAATACTACATGGGTCTATTTTCAGACTAAGGAAATGAAGAAAAATGAAAAAAATAGCGCTTACGTTAGGACTACTAGGCTTATCTGCATTGGCGAATGCCGCGGATCCTTTAAATGGCACGGTATGGAAAACCATTGATGATAAAACCAAGCAGCCTAAGGCCATGGTTAAATTCACTGAACAAAAGAACGGCACTTTGTCAGCCAGTATTCAGTCTGTGTTAACTCCAGGTGAAGAAAATGCCTGCAAGAAATGTGAAGGTCCATATCACAACAAATCTCTGAAAGGCCTGACCATTGTTAAAGGTCTAAAAAATGCTGGCGGGACTAGCTATGACAGCGGTTCGATCCTGGATCCGCAATCCGGTAAAACCTATAAGTTGAAAGGCCAGCTGGCAGACGGTGGCAAGAAACTTGAGCTACGTGGTTTCATCGGTGTAGCGGCATTGGGTCGTAACCAGACTTGGATTCGTGCCAACTAATTTATTTTAAGCAGATATACAAAAGCCTGATCGATGTCAGGCTTTTTTATGAGTGTTATTCAATACAAGATATTAGTGGGCTAAGCTACGATAAGCTGTTTCATCAAAACCGGCAATAAATCCTGTAGAGGTTGCCAAGATTGGACGTTTGATTAAACTGGTATGGGTGGTTAATGCATTAATTAAGGCATTTTCACTTGACAGGGTGGCCTGTTGCTCTTCTTCACTGAGTTTACGCCAGGTAGTGCCTTTCTTGTTCAGAACCACGTCCTGACCCAAGGCATCCAGCCAGGTTTTGACGGTTTCAGCATCGATGCCCTGTTTTTTATAATCATGAAATTCATAACTCAGACCTTGCTCCGTCAGCAGATCAAAGGCTTTTTTCATCGAACTACAATTTTTAATTCCGTAAATTTTTAACATAGCTGCCATCTAAAAAATTTAAATCATGAACTAGCTTAACCAAATTGGCAGCAGCAAACCATGCAAAAGCAAATGAAAAAAAAGAAAAAATTTTAAATACCAGAAAAGTCATGTCATCAAAATGACATCAAGCAGCTTTAATATGAGCAGCAAGAAAAAGAACAATCTAAATAATAAGAAAAATAAAAATTTGGGAATAATAGAAATAGAAAACCCGCATTTAATCATCCTGATCATGCGGGTCTCAATCCAACGTCCAATGTCACATCCATGCAAAACAAGCTAAATCTATAGTCTGTTTTATTTTCGTCCTACGGCGTCCTGTCCTTATGTTGTCGTCCTGACATGTCCTTGTGCCGTAGCGCTATAATGCTATGTTATTACATTAAGATAAACCCAAAAAATACGTCATGTCATGTAAGAGATAAGCCTTAATTGAGTGAACGTATGTTCACTCAATTAAATAATGAAGATTATAGTTTGTAGTCGATGATCACGGGGGCATGGTCGCTAAACCATTGTTCTTTATAGACCCAGGCATTAACGGTACGCTCTTTCCAGTCCGGAGAGCAGGCATGATAATCAATCCGCCAACCAACATTCTTGGCACGCGCCTGTCCACGGTTTGACCACCAGGAGTATAATTCGGCTTCTTTGCGGACTTCACGGAAAGTATCGACATAACCAAGCTCATCGTAGATATGATCTAGCCAGGCACGTTCGTGCGGTAAACAGCCCGAGGCTTTCTGGTTACCCGACCAGTTTTTAATATCGATACGTTTATGCACGATATTGTAGTCACCGCAGACAATCACCGATTTATTTTCATCGCGCCACTGTTTCAGGATTTTTGCGTATTCTTCCAGAAAGTGATCTTTACGCGCTTGTGCTTCATCGCCTGATGAACCCGAAGGCAGATACAGGGAACAGATCTGTACAGTTTGTTCTAGACCCAAGTTAAATTCAGCGGCAATAAAACGGCCTTGTGAATCGGCCAGTTCAAAACCCAAGCCATCGGTCAGAGACACAAAAGGCAGACGGCTATAAATGGCAGTACCGGCATAACCCGGACGCTCGGCAGGAAACAGGTGCGTGTACCAGCCTTCAGGCTTGAATTTATCGGTCCACTGCGCATGCGTGATCCGGCTTTCCTGCATGCAAATCACGTCGGCATCCGACTGTTCCATCCATTCTAATAGACCTTTGGTGACAGATGAGCGTAAGCCGTTGACATTAATTGAAACGACGCGAAGAATTTTTTGATCACCTGGATAGCTACTCTTTGGTATCATGCGCAAGTCTTACCTTAATTAATGGATTTAGGAGCACCTCATGTCAACGCCAGCTCAGTTTAACCCACAAGCTTTTATCGAACTCGCATTATCACGCGGTGTGCTTAAATTTGGTGAGTTTACTTTAAAATCGGGACGTGTGAGTCCCTATTTTTTTAATGCGGGTCTGTTGAATGATGGTGAAGCCTTGACACTGCTGGCTTCTGGCTATGCTGCAAAACTGATTAAATGTGACCATGTTGAAGTGATTTTTGGACCTGCCTATAAAGGCATTCCTTTTGTGGCAGCAACTGCTGTGGCTCTGTCGCAAAATCATGGGGTAAGTGTGCCGTGGGGTTTTAATCGCAAGGAAGCCAAAGACCATGGCGAGGGTGGCGTATTGGTCGGTGCTTCTGTAGAAGGTAAAAAAGTCTGGATCATTGATGATGTGATTACCGCAGGCACAGCGATTCGTGAAGTCGTCACCATCCTGAAAAATGCCGGTGCGCAGATTGCGGGTGTGCTAGTTGCATTAGACCGTCAGGAAAAAGGTCAGGGCGAACTGTCTGCGATTCAGGAAGTGCAGCAAGAGCTTGAGATTCCTGTACATGCCTTAATTACCATGAAAGATTTAATGGACTATCTGGAAGCGAAAGGCGACCTAGCAGCTTTGGCGAAAATGGAAGATTACCGTGTTAAATATGGGATCTAAGCCTGGATTGGCATAGAAAAGGAAGCTTGAGCTTCCTTTTTTTATAGATACTCGATTTTCTAAACATTTGAAATTTATTATCTCTGTCTATTCTTGTAAGCATTGGCTTACATGAATTCCAGCACTTTGCGGCTATTTTGAATAGTGGAAATTTCCTATGATAGCTTTAACAGGAACAGGACGTTCCGCACAAGAATAACAATAGATAAATACAAGGAAAGTAAGGTACGACAGGAGTTATACCAAGCGAACCCATACGGAAAACCCCTGGCAGGATGCCAGGGGTTTTTCATTTTGATCTTTTTATAAAGTCCCACTGAGCAGCAGTGATTTAGAAACATGATTCTTAAAAATTCACTTTTGATGAGCTAAACAGACAAGCAGAAAATCTTTCACCGAAATTATGAATCTTCAGTGCTAAAAAAAGCACCTAAAGGTGCTTTTTCTTATCGTTGGGCTAAATTATAGCGCAACGATATTGATCGCATTTGGACCTTTTTGACCATCAACCACGCTAAAAGAAACGCGTTGACCTTCAAACAAAGTTTTGAAACCAGAACTGCTGATTTCTTTGAAATGTGCAAAAACGTCAGGACCTGATTCTTGTTGAATAAAACCAAAACCTTTAGTTTCGTTAAACCATTTTACTGTACCGGTAACTGTAGTAGACATAATATAACCTGTTAAATTTTAATAATTTTAGTCATGCAAATGACTATGGATAACTTGGAAAAACAACAAGAATTGAAATAAAGATCTGAAAAAACTGAGGATTATAAATAATACTGCGGCACTTAAAGAAGCTTAACTAAACAACGCTTTTTTCTAGTTAAACACAGCATAGCCTAAATCAGAAAATATTCAAGTTTTTTATATTTATTATTTATTTTTCTTATAAAAGTGGCTTAGTTCTTCTTTTTTTAAAAATTTCAAGCTGCTTTTACCTTGAGCTTTATCGGTTGAATCTGAGCTCTAATGAAGCTAAACAATGAAATACATGTTGTGTTTGCGTTACTTTATGTTAATCAGAATCGTTCAGTACTCAGCAAGATTTTACTAAGTCAGTGTATTTTATAACTTTGGGTAAATTAGTATTTGTAGTTTTAAGATAGTTATCGTCATTGTTTGTGTATAAAAATCCACCTATATTAAAATTCAATTGGAAAAATTAACTATAAGAATTTCTTGATTTTAATTTAAAACCAAATACGAGTGAGTCTCATGGATTACTGGAACAGTGTGTTACTTATATCCATCATCACCATGGTTGGACTGGCCATGATCATCCTGTTCGTCGGATGTAAAATGTGGAAGAACTTGGTGGTCACTTTACTGATTGCCACCTTGATTGGTTTTCTGATTGTATGTGCAATCAATTTTGTTTTTGGCGATCGTCTTCAATTTCTATGGGGTGCCCCTGAGACTGGCGATAGCAATTTTATGCTGGAAATGGGGCTGATGAGCCTGTTAATTGGCGGCGTGAGTACCTTTATCATTATGTTAGGCACTTTGGTGGCTAAAAGTAACAGTAGAAATCAAGGCGATGAAGACTAGTTTTTCGCAAAATAACAAGTCTCTTAATGAGCGGGAAAGTGCAGAAAAGCATCGCATGTACAGTTCATAGGCTTAAAAAATCTTTCTCAGTCAAATGTATAGTGCCATAGCGCTACGGGACATGAATGGCGTTTCACATCCCGTAGCTGCATAATTTTCTGTATCAAAAATTTAGAACATCATTCTTAGACCTGCACCATAGAGCCAGCCTTTTTCTGAATCAGAACTTTGCTGCCAGGCTGTCTGTTGGTTGCCTTTGCTGTATTCATAACCGACTTCCAGATAAGGCATGAGCTTTTTGCTCAGTTCATAGCGTGTTTCCAGACCCAAGGTTGCATGACTAAGGCCGGTTTTTTTCGCATTCGCTGCCTGATCATTCAGGATGACATCCAGTTCGACAAAGGGCTGCATAATCAGTTTCTGCGTCAATAACAGGTCACGCTCTGTTTCCAGTTTTAATCCGACAAAGTCATCTTCACCGACATAAACATGAGCATCCGTTTCGAAAAAGTAGGGGGCCAGGCCATGTAGCCCAAATACTGCATCGAAGCGCTCGTTCTGCTGTTGTGTAGCAGGCTCGGCTAAATTTTCCTGTCGATAGCGCACCCCGGTCTGCACATCCCAGAAATCGGAAATATTTCGGCTATACAGCACTTTGGCATCATATTCGGCCTGATGCGATTCATGTTTGTCGGCTTCTAGCTTGAGGAAGATTTTATTTTCATCCGTGCCAATTCTGGCTTGGTTCTTGGACTTGAATGCCCCATTTCCCTCTGAACTATGCTGCCATTTCTGGTCCAGAATAATCTGGCTATAAATCTGTGCACCATGTTCTTTACGATGATCATGTTCGCTGGCAGAACTGACTGAATTTTGTGGCGTGCTCAGCACCTGCTGTTGATGCAATAACTTTGGCGGCGGTTGATAGGATGAGGCATCTGCTGTTCCAGTATGCTGTGCGTGGTTATCAGCCATGTTTTGCATGGCATGATGTCCGCTATGATGCTGATGTTCAGCATGGCTTGTATGATCGCTAGAAGCTGCCGCAAAAATACTCAGACTGCTTAGGATAAGCGCACCGCTGAGCACTGACTTTACAAAAAGATTAGTGATGTGCATGGCTTTCTCCTTGAGCAGCTGCTGGTTTTGAAGGCATTTTTTGTGAAGAAGGGTGAGATGTTTGATCTTCATCTACATGTGCCACGATCAGCTTGTTCATCATGCCGGCACTCATGTGATAGAGCAGATGGCAGTGAATCGCCCATTCTCCCAGTTCGTCTGCTGTGAGCAAGGTCGTGACCGTTTTCCCGGGCGGCACAATCACGGTGTGTTTATTTGGCATATTTGCAGCAGACTGACCATTTTCCAGCTGCATAAACATGCCATGCAAATGCATCGGATGGGCCATCATGCTGTCATTGATAAATTTCAGCCGGATCCGCTCGCCATATTTCACTTGAAGTGGCTCGGCATCACTGAATTTTTTACCATTCATGGTCCAGATGTAGCGCTCCATGGTTCCACCCAGACGAATCACCAGTTCACGTTCTGCTGCGCGGGTATCAGGTTGTGGTGTCAGGGCTTTGAGGTCTTGATATTGCAAGGCTTTGTGCCCTGCAGGCGTAGACATATTGGCCCAGCCCTCAACCGGCTGATGAGGCTGATTGGTTCCGGACATGGCATTATGACTTGCATGCATGTCGTGCTGGGCATGTTGATCATGTTCACTTGTGGCAGTCCACGTGGTCTGGCTGTTGTGTGCATCATGCGACATGTCATGCTGTTCGCCATGTCCCATATCTTCCATGGTCAATAAGGCACGAGGGCGCGATGTCGGTAATTGAACCGGAGCCGTGGTTTTGCTTGAATCAGTTGCCTGATGCAGACTGCCAATGGCAAAGCCTGAGCGGTCGATCGATTCTGCTTCAATCTGGTAATGCGCTGCAGTGGGTTCCACAATCACATCATAGGTTTCAGCGGTTCCAATCCGGAATTCATCTACAGCGACCGGCTGCACCGGTTGCCCATCGGCACTGACCACGGTCATTTTTAGCTGGGGAATACGCACATCGAAAAACGACATGGCTGAGGCATTAATAAATCGCAGGCGGACTTTTTCATTGGGCTGGAACTGGCCACTCCAGTTTTGTTGCGGTGTTTTTCCATTGACCAGAAAGGTATAACCGGTAACATCAGACAGGTCGGTTTTTAGCATGCGCATCTGGTTCCACATCTTGCGGTCTGACCAAGTGGCCTTGAGGCCGTCACGTTTCACCTGCTGGAGTACATCACCCAAGGTTTCGCGCTGGTTCTGATAATATTCGGCCGATTTTTTTAAATTGTTCTGAATCTGCTGGCTGCCCTGTTCGTGAAAATCCGACAGCATCACCACATAATCCCGCTCGGTTTGTTCATGTGGAGGTAGTAATGTCTGTGCTTTGGGGCGAATCACCAATGCGCCATAGAGGCCGTCCTGTTCCTGACCTTTGGAATGTGCGTGATACCAGTAGGTGCCGTTTTGACGAACCTTGAAGCGATAAGTAAAAGACTGTTTCGGTTTGATCCCCTGAAAACCGTTAAATCCGGGGACACCATCCATCAGCCCGGGCAGGAGCAGGCCATGCCAGTGCAGCGAGGTATCCTGATTGTTCAGGTTGTTTTGTACATGAATCACCGCATCATCACCTTCTTCAAATTCCAGCAAGGGTGCAGGGAATTTTCCGTTTACAGTGATACGCTTGACCGTCTTTCCGGTGAGATTGATCGGGCTTTCATCAATGACCAGATGATATTCTTTTACGGCTGCAAACAGGGTAGACGACCAGATGAGACCGAAGCCCAGACACAGGCTTTGACTGATTTTAAGTAACATAACTTAATCCTTAATGAATAAAAAAATTTAAAAATTCAGGATTAAGCTTTGGGTGGGCGTAAGATTTCTTGCCAGTAACCGGCAAGGTGCTTGCCATGATAGGCGGAAAGACGAATTTTTTCTGGATAACTGCGATCAGGCACGCTTAACTCGGGCGCTGCAATGGGCAGGCTGGTGATTAGGCTCTGGCAAGCAGTAGTGCCGCAATCCAGGCAGTCTGGCGAATGCTGGGTGCTGTCACTAATACAATCCGACTGTACCAGATTCTGATCTTGATGATGATCAGTCTCATGCAGAGAATGAGAGGCGGTCGGTTTTTTCATTTCCAGACAATGACTGCTCATTTTTTCAGTCGATATGACCAGATGCATGGTCGTTGCAGATGCGACAGACACACTGCTCCAGCCTATGGCAAAAACCATAAGCATCACCAACCAGATCTGTTTGACGAGCCGTGTGAGCAAAGTGCACCCTGAAAAAATACGCTGCATGTTTGAGCAATAAAAGCATAAACGCAGTAACTCAAATTAGCAAATTCTGGACAAGATTATTTTTTAGGTCACCTACATACTACTTTTTTCATAGGTTCAGGTTTCAGTTTCGCACTTTTCACATTTTTTACAGTCCAGCAGCATCCCGAGTTTTTCTTTGCGCCCTTGCTCGGTCATCACCCATGGGCGATTTTGCCATGGCGGGGTATGCCGCACATGCTGGCCATGTCCGCAGGCCAGTTCTGCAACCCAATGCTGTTCTTCATCCAGATGAAAACCGATAATGGCCTGTTGCATGGCAAACCTCCTATGAGTTCAATCTGCCTCAGTACTTATCTAAAAACCTATATAAAATAAGTCATGCAAAATCACCATAAACAAAAGAATCCACACAGGCTATACTCCTTGCCAAGTCATTTTTTGAAAAAGAGCAGAGACACATGCGCGTACTTGTTGTGATGGATCCCATTGAAAATGTAAACCTGAAGAAAGACTCGACCATGGCCATGCTGTGGGCAGCAGCACGTCGCGGGCATGAACTCGGTTATGCATTGCAGCAAGATTTATATATCGATCAGGGCAAGGCCTTTGGTCTGATCGCGCCGTTACAGGTATTTGAAGACTACGACCATTATTATGAACTTGACGAAAAACAAAAAGAGTCGATCGCTGCTTATGACGTTGTCTTGATGCGTAAAGATCCGCCTTTTGATATGAACTTCGTCTATACCACTTATATTCTGGAGCAGGCAGAGCGCGAAGGGGCATGGATCATCAACAAACCGCAAAGCCTGCGTGACTGTAATGAAAAACTGTTCGCGACCCAGTTCCCGCATCTGCAAGTTCCGACCTTGGTGACTTCGCAGCAAAGCCTGATCCGTGAATTTCTCAAAGAACAGGTCGATGTGATTGTAAAACCTCTGGATGGTATGGGCGGCACCGGGATTTTCCGCCTGTATCAGGATGGCATCAACATCGGTTCAACCATTGAAATGCTGACCAATAATGGTACCCAGCCAATTATGGCGCAACGTTATATTCCGGAAATTGTCGAAGGCGATAAACGCATCCTGATGATTAATGGCGAGCCAGTGCCATATTGTCTGGCCCGTATTCCGCAAAATGGTGAAGTGCGCGGTAATCTGGCCGCAGGTGGCCTAGGCGAGGCACGCCCCCTGACTGAAAATGACAAAGCCATTGCGGCAAAAGTAGGGCCGTTTCTCAGAGAAAAAGGTCTGGTCTTTGTAGGGCTGGATGTGATCGGAAATTATGTCACGGAAATTAATGTGACCAGTCCAACCTGTATCCGTGAAATTGATACGCAGTTTGGCACCTCGATTGCGGATGATCTGTTTGCCGTGCTGGAAGCTGGTCAGGCCAATCAGGTTTAAAGGCAAAATCAGGTGAAAGAAGAGTCTGCTTGCAGGCTCTTTTTACCTTTTTATTTCGGGTAACGCTTAAATAAATATGCCGTCATTACCATGCCCAGCATCGAAAGGCAGACGGTGATAATGGCAAGATTGGCCCAGTATTGGGTGGCAGATATCAGCGCAGCGCTCAGGGTCGGTATAAAAAACTGTGCGCAGGCTGAAATTTGTAAAACCAGACCCACACTGGCCGCTGCTGCATAGGCGCGTGGTGCATAGTGCAGGGTAATCGCAAAAACAGTGGTCGGGATCATCCCGCCAATCAGTGAAAACAGCACGGCACTGGCAACCTGCAATTCAAATGAGAGCCAGGAATTTGCGGCAAATACCAGACAACTGCTACAGAGCATTGCCACAAATCCGGTACTCAATAAGGTGTGCGGTCTATAACCCTGTTGCAGCAACATGCCTGCGCCAAAAGTGCCCCCCAGATTGGCCAGAACGACCATCGAGACCAGCATCCCTGCACGTTTTAAGTCCAGCCCCTGTTCAACATACAGTGTAGGCAGGAAGCCCGTGACAGTAATCCACTGACTGGTATAACAGGCAAAAATAATCGCCAGACAGATAATGGGAGGATGGGTCAGGGTAATTTGAACAATCTGCCAGAATGAGGTGTTTTCCGTAGCTGCCTGGGTAGAGTCTGGCTGTGTTATCAGGGCAGGTTCAATATTTAAATATTGTTTGATCATGCCAGCAATGACAAGGCATAGGCAGCCCAAAATGCCCCAGATCGTTTACCAGTCCAGATATTCAAGCAGGAGAGGAATCATCAATACGGCCAGACTGACACCGATGCCCATATAGGAACTCCAGAGTCCCATCTTGAAATTCAGTGTTTCAGCGCGGCTGGTACGTTTTAAAATTGCTGGCGCACACAAGGAGATGGTTAAAAACCCGATTCCCTCCATAAAACGCAATACATATAAAGTGGCAGGCTGCGTAATCCAAAGCCCGGCAAGACTGCTTAGCCCTAAAATGATTAAGGCCATGATCAGGCAGCGCTTTAATCCTATTTTTTCCGAGAAGGCGCCAATCCATAGCGCAAACAGCATTCCGGCGGCCTGCACCAACGCTAATGAAAAACCAGCCTGAGTAAAACTCAGGTTTAAATCCTGCTGCAACACACGAATCACGGCCGAAAGTTTGCCGACATGGATCGCAGCCAGATAACCGGCCAAGATAATCCATACATCACGAAATGATATTTTTGACATCTATCCGAACTGAGTCCATTTAAAGCATCTGCTTGTACATCAAGCATCATTCATATATAGATATGAATAGCATGAAACTTTTATAAAATTGATAGGATTTAAGCCTAAGATTATCGGCCAATGATAAGAGAGGAGGTGAACGGGAGAAAACGGAAGACCGCTGTAAATAAAGCGCTCTTCGTGGCAAAGTTATTGATAATATAATGAGAAAACTATTTAAAATTGATATGATATGTCACTTAAGTCGAAGGAAAAGTGCAGACCTTATAAATAAAACGAGTCTAAACTTGAAGTTTGCGTGAAAAAAACAATTAAAGCCTTGTTGAAATAAAGTAAATAAACTTTCATGGCCTGAGGTTTGTGATTACAATTGATTACTTAAATCAGATTTCCTGCTCCATTTTTTGAATTGAAGAATTAAACCGTGACCGAAGCTCAGCAAAAACAGCCTAAACATGTCATGATGATGGCCGCAGGTACAGGTGGACATGTGTTTCCAGCGTTAGCTGTTGCCAAAGATTTACAACAAAAAGGTATACAGGTTTCATGGTTGGCCACGCCCGTAGGCATGGAAAACCGCCTGTTAAAAAACCAGAATATTCCCATTTATCAGATTGATATTCAGGGTGTGCGTGGCAATGGTTTTGTGCGTAAAGCCTTGGCGCCTTTTAAAATTATGAAAGCCACCTTAAGTGCCATGAAATTCATGAAACAGCTTCAGGTCGATGCCGTGGCAGGCTTTGGCGGTTATGTGGCAGGGCCGGGTGGATTGGCCGCGCGTATCTTAGGCATTCCGGTGCTGATCCATGAACAGAATGCAGTTGCCGGTTTTACCAACACCCAATTGTCGCGTGTGGCAAAGACGGTGTGTCAGGCTTTTCCAAATACCTTTCCGGCCCAAGATAAAGTCGTGACTACGGGTAATCCGGTACGACAAGAAATTAGCGAAATTTTAAATCCATCCTGGCGTTATCAGGAGCGTGACAAGGCAGGGTTGCCCTTACGTATTCTGATCGTTGGTGGGTCTTTGGGGGCGCAAGCCTTAAATGAACGGGTTCCGGAAGCTTTAAAGCAACTCAATGTGCCATTAAGCGTCTATCATCAGTGTGGGCAAAACCATGCCGAGGCGACCCGGGCACGTTATGAAAATGCACCGGCCAGTCTACAAGTTGAAGTACAGCCCTTTATTGAAGATATGGCCAAAGCCTATTCTGATGCCGATCTGGTGATTTGCCGTGCCGGAGCTTTGACCGTCACTGAAATTGCCACTGCCGGCGTAGCTGCGATTTTTGTGCCGCTTCCAACTGCAGTGGATGATCACCAGGCGGCCAATGCCGGTTTCCTGGCCAATATCAATGCGGCAAAGATTTGCCCGCAGGCCACGATGACCCCGGAAAGTTTAAAAACATTATTAGAGCCGATGCTGAATCGCCAACTGTTAATGGAAATGGCCGTGAAAGCACGCCGACAGGCTCAACCCGATGCGACTCAACATGTGGTCCGTTTAATTCAAGAATTGTAATCCGAGTAAACTATGTCTCCAACAACCCCAGCTGAACAAGCGAAAAAGTTAATCAAAGTGCCGGAAATGCGCCGTATCAAACACATTCATTTTGTGGGGATCGGTGGCGCAGGCATGTGTGGTATTGCGGAAGTGCTGAAAAACCAGGGCTATAAAGTTTCCGGTTCAGATATCAAGGCATCCAATACCACCGCACAGCTGGAAGCGAATGGCATTAAAGTCTATATCGGACATACTGCAAATAATATTAAGGGCGCCAACGTGATTGTGGTTTCTACCGCGATTGATAAAGAAAATCCGGAAATTAAAACCGCGATTGAAAACCGTATTCCTGTGGTTCGCCGTGCGGAAATGCTGGGTGAACTGATGCGTTACCGTCATGGTATTGCCGTTGCTGGCACGCATGGCAAGACCACCACCACCAGCCTAATCACCTGTATGCTGGCTGAAGAAAACATGGATCCAACCTATGTGATCGGTGGTTTGCTGAACCGTACCGGTATGAACGCAGCCTTGGGCGCCAGCCGTTATATCGTGGCCGAAGCCGATGAGTCAGATGCTTCTTTCCTGCACCTGGAACCGATGGCTGCCGTGGTGACCAATATTGATGCTGATCATATGGATACCTATGGCGGTAGCTTCGATGTCCTGAAAGATACTTTTATCCAGTTCCTGCAAAAACTGCCATTTTACGGCTTGGCTGTAGTCTGTGGTGATGATGCCAATATCCGTGAAATTATGCCGCGAATTGCACGTCCGTTACTGACTTATGGTTTCAATGAAGACAATGACATCCGCGCAGTAGATGTTGATCAGGATGGCATGCAAACCCACTTTACCGTATTGCGTAAAGAGCGTGAGCCATTGCGTGTAACGGTCAACCAGCCAGGCTTGCATAATGTGCTGAATGCCCTGGCCGCGATTGGTATAGCAACCGATGAAGGTGTGTCTGATGCTTCAATCTGCCGTGCACTGGAAGGTTTCAGTGGTGTGGGTCGCCGCTTTGAGGTTCAGGGTGAGTTTGCGATTGAGGGCGGTGACGTGAAACTGGTGGATGACTATGGCCATCATCCAAAAGAAGTCGAAGCGACGATTAAAGCTGCGCGTCAAAGTCATCCAGACCGTCGTTTGGTAATGATGTTCCAGCCACACCGTTATAGCCGTACCCGTGACTGTTTTGATGATTTTGTGGAAGTGCTTTCTACTGTAGACCAGTTATTGTTGCTGGATGTTTATCCTGCCGGTGAAAAACCGATTGTCGGGGCGGACAGCCGTAGTTTAGCCCGCAGCATTCGTCTACGTGGCGAAGTCGAGCCGATTCTGGTTGATGCAGCGGACGGCAACCTGAATCAGATCATGAGAAAAGTATTGCAAGCAAATGACTTGTTATTAACCCAGGGCGCAGGTAATGTTGGAGCAATCTCAGTCGAACTTGCACAAAATCACTTATATATAAAATAGTCATCTTGCATGACTGAATTGAATTGACCAGATTGAAAAAAGTTTAAGGATATAAACGTGTCAAATGCTTCAAAATTCGGAAAAGTTGCCGTGTTGCTTGGTGGTAAATCTGCAGAGCGTGAGGTTTCTCTAGACAGTGGTACGGCGGTACTTGAGGCATTAGTGCGTTCAGGGGTCAATGCAGAAGCGTTTGACCCGCAGCAGCGTAGTGTCACAGAGCTGGTAAATTATGATCGTGCTTTCATTGTATTGCATGGACGTGGCGGGGAAGATGGCCAGATCCAGGGCGCACTGGAATGGTTAAACGTACCGTATACCGGTACGGGCGTACAAGGTTCTGCGATCGGCATGGACAAGGTCAAGACCAAGCAGGTCTGGCAGGGTTCGGAATTGCCGACAGCGCCGTATCGCATTGTCACCAAAGATTCTGATGCGACCGACATTGTTAATGCTTTAGGTTTGCCTTTGATTATCAAGCCGGTACATGAAGGTTCCAGTATCGGCATGAGCAAGGTTGAGAAAATTGAAGACTTTGCTGAAGCAATTACCAAGGCAACTGAACATGATGCCGTGGTGATGGCAGAAAAATGGATTACCGGCCGTGAATACACCATTGTGGTTTTAAATGGTCAGGCGCTACCTGTGATTCGTCTTGAACCGCCTCAAGATGTTGCTTTCTACGATTATGAAGCGAAATATCAGCGTAATGATGTGCAATATGGCATTCCATGTGGTTTAACTGAAGCTGAAGAGCAGCAGTTAAAAGCCTTAAGTTTGCGCGCATTCCAGGCAGTCGGTGCCAGCGGTTGGGGCCGGATTGATGCCATGCAGGATGAACAGGGCAACTTCTGGTTGCTTGAAGTGAATACCGTGCCAGGCATGACCAGTCATTCACTGGTGCCAAAAGCGGCAGCTGCAGTCGGATACAGTTTTGATGAGCTGTGTGTGGCGATTCTGGAACAGACCTTAACTGGTTCGGCACACTAAATATGGCTCAACTTCCTGTTTCCATGCGCCGTAAACGTGCTGCGATTACCTCAATTCACGACAAGCCGCCGACACGCAAAGAAAAGCTGACCAATTTTGGTGGCTGGTTATTGTTGTGTATTGCGGTATTGGTGCTGGCCTTTGGAATATTGGGCTTATATAAAGTCATGACCAATAGTGACGTGGCAGAGCTGGGCGTGATAGGTACGCGCTCGGCTGCTGAACAGCGTCAGGTCATGCAATATGTGTCACCGATTGTGACCAAAAACTATTTTACTTCAGATCTGGAAGCGATCCGCGATCGTACTCTGGAATTATCCTGGGTGGATCGGGTCGTGGTGTCCCGAGCCTGGCCAAATGGCATTCGGGTGCGGGTGATGCCGCATCATGCAATTGCACGTTGGGGAACAGGGCGTTTATTGAGTGACAGTGGTGTTATTTTCACTGAAGTCACACCCAAGAATTATCAGGCATTACCGTTGCTACATGGGCCAGCGAGCCATGCAGAAACCATGATGCGTCGTTATAATGAAATTAATCAGTTATTTTTGCCACAAGGCATTCGTCTAAAAGAATTATATCTCACCGAGCGAATGACCTGGTTTATGCAGTTTGATTCGGGTTTAAGAATAATTGTGGATAAAGACCAGACTATGAGCAAATTACAACGCCTGAGTCATCTGTCTCAGAGCGATTTAAAGCCGGTCTGGTCTAAAATTTCGGCCATCGACCTGCGTTATCGCAATGGATTGTCGATACAGTGGAAAAATTCAATTCCGCCTAAAATTGTAAATGGACATTTTATTGTAACCATTGATGACACGGGCGTTGAGAATAAGGTAACAGTAAAGCCATAATGACCGGCTTTAAAAAATAGAGGCATTTAAAGCCATAAATCTAACAAACACGTAATGGTAGTAGTGAATAATGAGTGAAGCTGTTCCCTCGGTTGTGGCGATTGACATTGGGACACACAAAGTTTCAGTTTTGATTGGCAAGGTACACGCGCCAGACAATATCCAAGTGATTGGTATGGCCACCGCTCGTAACCGAGGCATGAGTAAAGGGAAAATTGTCAGTCTCGATAAAGTTATTACTGCAATTAAAAATGCCGTTCAAGAAGCAGAAGATATGGCGGAATGTCGTGTACATTCTGCCTGGGTCTCTATTCCAAGTGCCGAATTAAAAAGCTTTTATGCTTCAGGTCGCACCTCGATCGACAATAGCGAGCATGCGATTACCACCAGTGAAGTGGTGCGTGCACTGGAATTGGCTAAAGCTAGTCATTTGACTTCAGATCATTATCTGGTCAGTGCTGTGCCTCTGGGTTTTGAGCTGGACGACTCACCGGAATGGGTGTTAAACCCGATTCGGATGTCGGCACATAGCATGACCGGACACTATCATTTGATGATGCTGCCGATCAGTACCATGCAGAATATTGATCGCGCCCTGAAAGGTGCCAATATTGGTGTAGAAAAAATGGTGGTGTCGAGCTTGGCTACTGCTGAAGCCAGCCTGCTGAAAGACGAAAAAGAATATGGCGTATGCTTAGTAGATATCGGTGCCGGCACGACCAATGTTGCAGTGTATGTGGATGGTCGTTTGGCCTTAACCCATACCTTCCAACGTGGCGGTGAACATGTGACCCGTGATATTGCAGCAGTATTGCAAACCACAACTGAAGAAGCTGAACGTCTGAAATTATTGTATGGCTGTGTCGACCTGAAAGTGGTCAAGCCTGACCATATGATTCAGTTCCAGGGGATTGATGGGCCACAAACCATCAGCCGGATTGAATTGACTGAAATCATCATGGCGCGTTATGAAGAAATTCTGGGTCTGGTACGTGATGAGCTGGTGAAAAATGGTGCCATCCAGGGCTTGTATCATGGTGTGGTATTGACCGGTGATGCTAGTCATATCGAAGGAATGGTGAGCTTTGTTCGCCGTACCATGGGAGTTTCGGCGCATTTAGGTAATCCGCCGACTCAGGTGTATGCAGATGAACAACATCAGGCTGCTTTACGTCGCTCGCAATATAGTACGGTGGCGGGCTTGCTGATGTTTAGTCAGAGTGATACCCAAGACACGATTGTGGAACAGGATGATGTAGAACGGTTGTCATTGGCTAAGCGGGTCAAAAGAGCCTTGTTTGGCTTTAATGACACCTTGAAATCAATCTTTTAAGTCGATTTTTATTGTGAATATTGTTGGGAAGATGTAGTTAATCGGGCTTGTACTTGACAAGTGAACGCATGAGCAGCATTCTTAAAAACAATTTTATTAAGATTAAGGCAGTATACGGGCTTAGTGACTGCCAATTATGAATTAGGAATTTTATAGGTCATGGCCTCATTTGAATTTTTCGAAGACGATCATAGCGATAGCAATGGTCAAGCCCGTTTCACTGTGTTTGGTGTAGGTGGTGCGGGTGGTAATGCTGTACAACATATGTTGCAGTCCGATATCCAGGGCGTAAAGTTTGTTTGTGCCAATACGGACAAGCAGGCATTGGATCGCATGGAAGCCGAATTTAAAATTCAGCTGGGCGAGCAAAGTACCCGTGGTCTGGGTGCAGGTGCAAATCCGCAAGTCGGCCAGACCGCAGCAGAAGAAAGCCGTGAACTGATCCGCCAGCAGCTTGAAGGGACCGATATGGTCTTTGTTACTGCGGGTATGGGTGGTGGTACCGGTACCGGTGCAGCGCCAGTCGTGGCTGAAATTGCGAAAGAAATGGGTATCCTGACCGTTGGTGTCGTGACCACGCCATTTAACTTTGAAGGCAAACGCCGTTTACAGTCTGCTGAAAAAGGCATCGAAGCCCTTGAGCAGCATGTAGACTCATTAATCATCATTCCAAACCAGCGTCTATTGAAAGTCTTCCGTGATATTTCAATGAAAGATGCATATAAAAAAGCGGATGATGTTCTACTGAATGCAGTACGCAGTATTTTTGATTTAGTCGTCCGTCCTGGCCATATCAACCTTGATTTCGCCGATTTGAAAACAGCCATGAGCACTCGTGGTTATGCCATGATGGGTGTCGGTTTGGGTCGTGGTGAGAACCGTGCACGTCAGGCTGCTGAGCAGGCGATCCGTAGTCCATTACTCGATAACGTGACTATCATGAATGCCAAAGGTATTCTGATCAATGTGACCGGTGGTGATGATGTGACTTTCGGTGAAATTGAAGAAATTACCGATGTTGTGAACCAGATTGTTGATTTAGATGAAGGTCAGGTGTTCTACGGTACCGTTTTTGATCCGGATGCGCGTGATGAAATCAGCGTGACTGTGATTGCAACAGGTCTAACCCGTCATGCAGCGGATTCAGTTGAACCGACCAAACGTACCAATGTACAGGCAACTCGTCCAGCAGCAGCTGCGCAGGCGGTGGTGGAAGATGATGATGTACCGGCAATTCAGCGTCAGCAGCATGAAACAGGTGCAACAGCGAATCCAGCGGCAGCTTCAGTTTCTAGCCCGCGCCCGACGCCAATGAGTATTCAGGATTATCTTAAGAATCAACAGCGTAAATAACATGTAACATCATGTGTTTAGCTGGATTAGACAGGAAAGGTGGCTTTTAAGCCACCTTTTTGTTTTTTATCAATGGCCAAATATGCTAACGTATAGCGGTTTTATAGATGAACAGATGATAAAAGCATGTTGAAACAACGTACCCTGAAACGTGTCGTGAAAGCGAGCGGAATCGGTCTTCACAGTGGGCAAAAAGTCATGATTAACTTTGTGCCGCACCATGCCGATGGGGGAATTGTGTTTCGTCGTATTGACCTGAATCCGCCGGTGGACATTCCTGCCGATGCTATGCTGATTCAGGAAGCCTTCATGTGCTCGAACCTGGTTCAGGAAAATGCCAAAGTAGGCACCATTGAACATGTCATGAGTGCGATCGCTGGTCTGGGCATTGATAACCTGATTATCGAAGTGTCAGCCTCTGAAGTGCCGATTATGGACGGTAGTGCAGGTCCGTTTATTTACCTGTTAATGCAGGGCGGTTTGCAAGAGCTTAATGCCGCTAAAAAATTCGTCAAAATTATTAAACCGATTGAAGCGCTGATTGATGACAAGCGTGCCATTTTTAGCCCACATGAGGGCTTTCAGCTAAATTTCACCATCGATTTTGATCATCCTGCCTTTAAAAAAGAACATCAGTCCGCCAGCATCGATTTTTCTACTGAAACCTTCGTTTATGAAGTCAGTGAAGCGCGTACCTTTGGGTTTATGAAAGATCTGGATTATCTCAAAGCCAATAATTTGGCGCTGGGTGCAAGTCTGGAAAATGCCATTGGTGTAGATGAAACCGGGGTCGTTAATGAAGAAGGTTTGCGTTTCTCAGACGAATTTGTACGTCATAAAATTCTGGATGCAGTAGGTGATTTATACCTGCTCGGACATCAGATTAT
Organism: Acinetobacter lwoffii; assembly: GCF_052078135.1. Lineage (GTDB taxonomy): Bacteria > Pseudomonadota > Gammaproteobacteria > Pseudomonadales > Moraxellaceae > Acinetobacter > Acinetobacter lwoffii_Z. The sequence goes on along the minus strand of NZ_JBQGUZ010000007.1, from coordinate 44,878 downwards.
TGCCAAATTTGATGGTTACAAATCTGGGCATGCCTTGAATAATCAACTCTTACGCAATGTGAAAAGTGATCCAAGCTGCTATGAAATTGTAACATTTGATGACGAAGCCAATTGTCCAATCATGTATGTGAATGTGACATAAGTCATTGTGTTTGTGTCTTTATGTTTTTGTTAGTGCTTTAATACTGTGACAAACATCACATAATGTTTGATTTTTAATTTATTACATTTGATTGCTATGTTACTTTTTATTGCTTGCCAAACGTAGTAAAGCTTGGCTAAGCTTAGGGTCGCTTATAAAGTCAGCAGCACTACGAAGTAATTCCTGTGTTTCTGCATTTAAGGCTCTTTCAGGTGTTGCTGAAACGGGTGGCGTTTGCGAAGGATTCCGCAGGCAAACTTGAAGTTTAGTAAGATCTGTTAATTCATTTATTTGAGAGAGTTGTGAAATGTATTGCTTTTGAAGATAGGCCAATTGACTGATTATGGCCTGGTTTTCACCGGTAATCGTTAACACACCATTTTGATAGCAGACAACTTGCCAGCGTTCCGGTTGGGGCAATAGCGGTTGTACGAGTTTCGTAAGTTTCTGCCATGCGGCAACTTGTGATGAGAGAAACGAAAAGTTTCCTGTTTTTATCTGTTTTCTTGTTTGTTGAAAAACGTTGACAGGTTCCGACATACATAATTCCTACATATTTATGTCTTAATCTTATGCGCTTCTTTTAGTGGATATCAAGGATAGAGATCTTCAAGAAACTCGATTAAAGCAGTTTAGAGAGGTTTTTTATGCATATGCGACGTATTTTGTTGGCATTTTCTTTATCAGTTTCAGCGGCTTCGGTTGCGTTTGCAGATTTAGTCAATCTAAATCAGGAAAATGGTTCAACAGATCGTATCGAGCAATTGACGCGTACTCTGGCACAGGGTGCATATACTCATCCCGATGATATCGACATTCCGGCACAGACTAAATTGAATGTTCAGCTGCGTGAGAAACCGGTTGAACTAAACAATCGAACGCTTGCTCAGAAGTATGCCAATACTTCATCAAACAAAGCGGCAGCTAACAGTGCTTATTCTTGGCTAATTTCTCATCCTTTACCTAATTCTCGCGTAAGTTCAAATTACGGTGGTCGTACCATGGGTGGTCGTGCTGAAAATCATTCAGGCCTTGATCTTGCAGCGCCAAGTGGTACACCAATCTATGCAACAGGTCCAGGGATTGTGACCAAATCAGGTTGGGGTACAGGTTATGGTCAATACGTTGAAATCAATCATGGCAATGGCTATTTAACACGCTATGCTCATGCTTCACGTCTTATTGCACGTGTGGGAGAGCAGGTGCAAGCGGGTGATCATATTGCTAATGTCGGCTGTACTGGTCGCTGTACCGGTCCACACTTGCATTATGAAGTAGTAAAAGACGGTCAACGTAAAAACCCATCTACTTATTTGGCCATGTTACCTTAAGTATAGACCTGAATAACAAGATGCATCTTTATACATAAAAAATCTCCGATAAGCATTTTAAAGCGTTTAAGCTGAAGGCTCTTCAAGTCAACTTGAAGGGCTTTTTGTTTTATCACTTTTAAGTCTCATATTATCACCAACTATTATAATGATTGTATAATAAATCGCCTTTATTGACTATTTTTTGTTATGTAGTGTAATTATACGTCACCCATCATTTAGTTCCTAAATAGTACTGCTAAATCGCATTCAGCTAAGGCCATACCTGCAGAGGTCTTAAATATGGTACATATAAGACATTAGATTAGGCTTTTAGGAACTGTAGATTATGGCGTTTTATGGCGATACAGACGCGCAAGAAACCCAAGAATGGCAAGATGCATTTGACTCTGTTTTGCAGCACATGGGCACTGAGCGTGCAGCATTTTTGTTAGAAAAACTTTATCAACGCGCAATTGCAAAGCATGTTCCTATTCAGCGTTTAAATACTCCCTACTTAAATACGATTTCTGTTGAAGAACAGCCTGCAATGCCAGGCGACCAGGACATGGAGCGCCGTATTCGCGCGCTGATCCGCTGGAATGCCTTGGCAATGGTATTACGCGCGAATAAAACCGGTGACGATCTCGGTGGTCACCTAGCGAGTTTTGCTTCTTCCGCAACCCTTTATGATGTGGGCTTTAACCACTTCTTCCGTGCCAACAGCGACAGCTTTGGCGGCGACATGATCTATTATCAAGGTCACTGTGCACCGGGTATTTACGCGCGTTCATTTTTAGAAGGCCGTTTGACTGAAGAGCATCTGAATAATTTCCGTCGTGAAGTAGGCGGTAAAGGTCTGCCATCTTATCCGCATCCTTATTTGATGCCGGACTACTGGCAGTTCCCGACCGTATCGATGGGTCTGGGTCCAATCATGTCGATTTATCAGGCACATATCCAAAAGTACCTGATGAACCGTGGCCTGATTAAAGAAGAAGATCGTAAGGTTTGGGCTTATCTGGGTGATGGTGAGATGGACGAGCCGGAAAGCTTGGGTGCAATTTCTCTGGCAGGTCGCGAAAAGCTCGACAACCTGATTTGGGTAGTGAACTGTAACTTGCAACGTCTGGATGGTCCGGTACGTGGTAATGGCAAGATCATTCAGGAACTTGAGTCATTATTCCGCGGCGCAGGCTGGCGTGTGATTAAAGTTGTGTGGGGCCGTCATTGGGATCCACTACTGGATAAAGATAAATCCGGTGCACTGAAAGCAGTGATGGAAGAAGCAGTCGATGGCGATTTCCAGCGTTACCAGGTAAAAGGTGGTGCTTACGCGCGTGAAAAGTTCTTCGGCAAATATCCAGAAGCAGCTGAGTTGGTTAAAGACTTAAGCGACGAAGATATTGATAATCTGAACCGCGGTGGTCACGACCCGTACAAAGTCTTTGCTGCTTATGCCGAAGCATGTACGGCCAAAGGTCAGCCGACCGTGATTCTGGCAAAAACCGTGAAAGGTTATGGTTTGTCGGAAGAAATCGAAGCAGTCAACAAAACTCACCAAATCAAGAAGATGCAAATCAATTCTTTGAAATACGTGCGTGACCGTTTCAATCTTCCTTTCACTGATGAACAGCTTGAAGAAGTACCGTTCTACCGTCCAAGCGAAAATTCCCCTGAATTGAAATATATGAAGGCGCGTCGTGAGGCGCTAGGTGGCTACCTGCCTGCACGTCGTAAGGAAAGCGAACAGCTGGCGATTCCTGGACTTTCAGTATTTGATTCGGTCTTGGCCGGTTCAAATGGTAAAGAACAATCCACCACAATGGTGATGGTGCGTTTAATCTCTGTACTTCTTAAAGAGAAAGCGATTAAAGACCGCGTTGTTCCAATTGTTCCAGATGAAGCCCGTACTTTCGGTCTGGAAGGTATGTTCCGTCAGCTCGGTATTTATGCCGCGCATGGCCAGAAATATACTCCGGAAGACCAAGAACAGCTGATGCATTACCGTGAAGCCAAAGACGGTCACATGTTGCAGGAAGGGATTAACGAAGCCGGTGCGATGAGTGCATGGGCAGCGTTGGCGACCAGTTATTCAACCAATAACCTGCCAATGATTCCGATGTACATGTACTACTCGATGTTTGGTTTCCAGCGTATTGGTGATATTGCCTGGGCAGCCGGCGATGCACAGGCACAAGGCTTCTTGCTGGGTGCAACTGCGGGTCGTACGACACTGAACGGTGAAGGCTTACAGCATCAGGATGGTCACTCACACATCTTGGCCAATACCATTCCAAACTGTGTCTCTTATGACCCATGTTTCGGTTATGAATTGGCAGTGATCGTGCATGACGGTTTACAGCGTATGTATGTGAACCAGGAACGTGTGTTCTATTACCTGACTGTGATGAACGAAAACTACGAGCATCCGGAAATGCCAAAAGGTGTTGAAGAAGGTATCAAGCGCGGTATGTACTTGCTTGAAGAAGATGAAAAAGCCACTGTTCAGTTACTGGGTTCAGGTGTGATTCTACGTGAAGTGATCAAGGCGGCGAAGATTCTTCGTGAGGAATATCAAATTCATTCAAATGTCTACAGCGTAACCAGCTTCAATGAACTGGCACGTGACGGTATGGCATGTGAAGAATACAACCGCTTGCATCCGCTGGCTGAAGACGTAAAAGAAGCATGGGTCTCGAAACAGCTCCGCGGTACTGAAGGGATCGTGGTATCTGCAACCGATCACATGCGTGCTTATAGCGAACAGATCCGTGCTTATCTTCCAGATGGCCGTCCATTCGTAGCATTGGGTACTGACGGTTATGGCCGTTCAGATACACGTGCCAACTTGCGTAGTTACTTCGGTGTCGATGCTGCCCATATTGTGGTTGCAACCCTGAAAAAACTGGCAGATGAAGGTGAAGTTGATGCGCGCCTGGTAAAAGATGCGATCTCGACGTTTGAGCTTGATACAGATCGCCCAGTAGCTTGGGCACCTCAAGAAACCCCATCTGTACATGCTGTTGCTGACTACAAAGAGGAGAACTAAGCATGCAAATTACGACTCCTGATATTGGTGTAGATAAGGCAACAGTGGCCGAAATTCTGGTCAAAGTCGGTGATACGATTGCGATTGATGACAGCATTGTGTTACTTGAATCTGATAAAGCCTCTGTTGAAGTGCCTAGCACTTCAGCAGGCGTGGTAAAAAGCATTCTGGTCAGCCAGGGTGATGAAGTCACTGAAGGCGCGGTACTGATTGAGCTACAGGCTGAAGACGGCAGCACGGATGTAGTAGAGTCACAGCGAGCAGATGCATCTGAAAAAACTTCAGAAAATACCCCGACCTCATTGCCGGATCAGGAAATCATGCAGGAAATCGCTTCACATCAGCCTAAAGCTTCTGCTGCTCCTGAGGCTCAAGCAAGCTCACAAGTGGTTGATGTTCAAATCCCTGATATTGGTGTAGAAAAAGCCACTGTCGGTGAAATTCTGGTTTCTGTCGGTGATGAAATCGAGGTAGATCAAAGTATCGTAGTGGTGGAATCAGACAAGGCGACTGTTGAAGTGCCAAGTACGGTTTCAGGCACGGTAGAGTCCATCGAGATTAAAGAAGGCGACACGATCAAAGAAGGTGTGGTCATTCTGAAAGTGAAAACGGCTGTTTCGACAGCATCAGCACCGACAGAAGCACCTCAAGCACCAGTTGCTCAAGCGGCGGCCCAAGAGAAAGCAGTTGAAGCGCCAGAAACGCCAGCAGCACCTGCGGGTGATGTTGAAGTGAAGGTGCCTGATCTAGGTGTAGACAAGGCGGCTGTGGCTGAAATTCTGGTTCAGGTCGGTGATACGGTTGAAAAAGACCAAAGCATCATCGTGGTGGAATCAGATAAAGCGACTGTTGAAGTGCCAAGCACTACAGCCGGCGTGATTAAAGCCATTCATGTGGAACTGGGTCAAAATGTCTCTCAAGGCATTGCACTGGTGACAATTGAAGCTGAAGCGCAAGCAGCTGCTGTACCTGTTGCAGCCAAAGCAGAAGCACCGAAAGCAGCAGAAGCACCAAAAGCAGCCCCGGCACCTGCTGCATCTTCTACTCAAACAGTCACGACGTCGGATAATGCTGACAAGCTGACCAAAGAGCAGAATGCCGCTAATTCTAAAGTTTATGCCGGTCCTGCGGTGCGTAAACTGGCCCGTGAACTGGGCGTCGTGTTGGCAGACGTCAAAGCATCTGGCCCACATGCGCGCGTCATGAAAGAAGATCTGAAAGCGTATGTCAAAACGCGTCTTACTACGCCACAGGCGGCTCCTGTAGCCGCTGCTGCTCAAGTCGCAGGTCTGCCAAAGCTGCCAGACTTTAGCGCTTTTGGTGGTGTGGAAGAGAAAGCCTTGACGCGTTTGCAACAAGTGTCTATTCCACAGTTGTCGCTGAATAATTTCATTCCGCAAGTGACCCAGTTTGATGCAGCGGATATTACGGAACTGGAAGCATGGCGTAATGAACTGAAAGGCAATTTCAAGAAAGAAGGCCTGAGCCTGACCATTATGGCGTTCATCATCAAAGCAGTTGCGCACTTGTTAAAAGAAGAGCGTGAGTTTGCTGGTCACTTGGCCGATGATGGTAAGTCAGTCTTGCTACGTAACGAGATCCATATGGGTATCGCGGTCGCAACGCCAGATGGTTTGACCGTGCCTGTGCTGCGTCATCCAGATCAGAAGTCAATTAAACAGATTGCCACTGAGCTAGGAACCTTGGGTCAAAAAGCGCGTGACAAGAAATTGTCGCCGAAAGATCTGCAAGGTGCGAACTTCACTATCACTAGCTTGGGTTCAATCGGTGGTACGGCATTTACGCCATTGGTGAACTGGCCGCAAGTGGCAATTCTGGGTATTTCACCTGCAACCATGCAACCGGTCTGGAATGGTGAAGGCTTTGATCCACGCTTGATGCTGCCGCTTTCATTGTCCTACGATCACCGTGTGATCAATGGTGCAGATGCTGCTCGTTTCACCAACAAGCTGACCAAGCTGCTTAAAGATATCCGTACGCTGTTAATCTAAATTAAATTCGATTCACTTTCTTTTCTCTTGCGCTTCATTGAAAAATATTTCAATTGAAGCTCAGGAAGAAATATAAAGAGGGTGTAAAGAGAAAAACCCTGCTTCGGCAGGGTTTTTTGCTGCTGCATTGAAAAATAATCTATTTGATTCTATACTTGACGCACTTCATTGGGGAGTAGCCGCCTTTTGCGCAAAGCAGAAGGGTGATGGTCAACATATTTGCTCAAACGAGCATGGTCATCATAGCAAAGAACCAAGTTAGCTTTTCCAAGCTTTCTTTTGTTGGCAAGACCTTTGATTTACCACTCTGCAGATTTTGGCTAGCAGGAGCGGTGAGTCATTGGTATTGGATGCTAGCCAGAGAAAGACCTCATGTATGAATTCTTACTGTCGACTGCAATCGTAGCACTGGCTGAAATGGGTGATAAGACCCAACTGCTGGCATTGCTGCTTGCCGCACGTTTTCGCAAACCTGTTCCTATTTTAGTTGCCATTTTATTGGCGACGCTGATTAACCACGGCCTTTCTGCAGTATTGGGACAATGGGTGACCACCGTGATCGGGCCGGAGGTGCTACTGTGGATCGTCTCGATTGGCTTTATCGCAATGGCTGTCTGGATGCTGATTCCGGATGAACTCGGGGATGAAAATGCCAGTATCAATAAATGGCAAAAATTCGGGGTATTTGGTGCGACCTTTATTCTGTTCTTTCTGGCAGAAATTGGTGACAAAACTCAGATTGCTACGGTCGCATTAGCAGCACGTTTCGATAGCGTATTCTGGGTGATGCTTGGGACCACTTTGGGCATGATGCTGGCCAATGCACCTGCAGTATTTTTGGGAGATAAGCTGGCGAATAGACTCCCGATCAGCCTGATCCATAAAATTGGCGCGGCCATTTTCCTGGTCATAGGTGTCGCGACCCTGGTTCAATATTATTTCTTTTAAATTATAAAATAACAAATTGCATGAATCCTGAGCTAAAAACTCAGGATTTTTTTATGGTTAAAATTCTCTCAAAACCTTGGTAAATAGTGTGATATGGCTAGTTTTATTGATTGTAAGTTTGATTAATTCCTTATATGTTGTATGGGTATAAAACAGCAGTTTTAACTATAAATTGGGGAATTTACATGGTTTTTGAGCGCACCACATCGCAAGTCCTGTTTGATAATGGGACACATAAATGCATTAGTTTTACCAGTCTGGTCAAAGGTGAAGGCGTTCAGGCAAACCAGTTTTTGATTATTGATCATGAGCGCGCAGCGGTACTCGATCCGGGTGGTGATTTAACCTATGTGCCGCTGACCATGGAACTGAATAAATACACCCGCTTGACCCATCTGGACTATGTCATGGCTTCACATCAAGACCCGGACATTATCACTTCCATGCCGCGCTGGCTGGTATATACCGATGCCAAAGTGGTGGCATCCAAGCTGTGGGCGCGTTTCTTGCCGCACTTAAACTCGGCCTTTATGAGCGACCGGATGAAAGGCAACTGGCTGGACCGTCTGGTGGAGCTTCCGGATCATGGTCAAATCATTCCACTGGGCCAATCTCATATTGTGGCGGTACCGGCGCATTTTCTGCATTCGGTAGGGAATTTCCAGTTTTATGATCCGATTGCCAAAATTTTATTTTCAGGTGATATGGGTGCGTCCATGGTTGAAGATGCCGCCAAGCCACTGGAAAACTTTGCCGCGCATATCCCAAAAATGAAAAGCTTCCATCAACGCTATATGTGCAATAACAAGGTGATTCGTCTCTGGGTGAAAATGGTACGCAGCATGGAAATCGAGATGATTGTGCCGCAGCATGGCACACCATTTATCGGCAAAGAGCAGATTACCCAGTTTCTGGACTGGATTGAAACGCTGGAATGCGGCACTGACCTGATGGATGAAACGGTTTTTACCTGTCCTGAATAGTTCACACAAAAAATAATTTTTTTCTTGTGTGGAAAAACAACATTTTTTATATTTCTTCTCCAAAAAACTTTTTTTGATAATGAGAACTTATAAGAAATGTTGTCTCAAGTTCCAAAACCGGATGCGTGTTTAAGCTGCGGGGCGTGCTGCGCCTATTTCAGGGTTTCGTTCTATTGGGCTGAAGGTATTCATATGCCTGAGCACTATACCGAACCTGTGACAGCAGTCTATTCATGTATGGCTGGAACCAATCAAAAAAATCCACGCTGTATCGCACTTGATGGCACCATCGGCCAGCAGGTGAGCTGCGGCATGTATGAGCAGCGCAGTTCATCCTGCAAAGAAGTGCAGATTGCCGATGAGCAATGCAATAAGGCACGTATTGCACACAATATGTTGCCCTTTGTCCAGATTGAAACTGATGAAGCCGACAATGATGACAGTTTTGAATATGTCAGCTAAATCCATCCAAAGCAGAGCTTAGGCTCTGCTTTTCACTTCATTAAAATGATCGGGGTATACTTTAAAATAGAGAACTTCATGATCGGACGTATTATTGATACTGTTTTAGCACCCACATAGATCTGCGTGTACGAAGCTTGAATAAAAAAATAATTTTGCAATTGCAATGAAATTTAAGCCGATATTTGTTTATAATAGTGCACGGAAATTACCAGTGAGACTGTTATGTTGACCATCGTTCAAGACGCGTTAACCTTCGATGATGTCCTATTACTCCCTGCCTATTCTACTGTTCTTCCAAAAGATGTCTCCCTAAAGACACGTTTAACTCGTGGCATTAACCTGAATATTCCTCTTGTGTCTGCAGCAATGGATACGGTGACTGAGTCCCGTATGGCGATTGCAATGGCGCAAAATGGCGGTATCGGTATTTTGCACAAGAACATGGATATCGCTGTTCAGGCTGCAGAAGTGCGCCGTGTGAAAAAATTCGAAGCGGGTATGGTCAAAGACCCGATTACAGTGACTCCTGAAACCACAGTACGTGAACTGATTGCGCTGACTCAAGCCAACAATATCAGTGGTGTGCCCGTTGTGAAAGACGGCAAAGTGGTGGGTATCGTGACCGGTCGTGATACACGCTTTGAAACCAATCTTGAGCAGCCAGTCAGCAATATCATGACTGGTCAGGATCGTCTGGTGACAGTTCGTGAAGGCGAATCGAAAGAAAATATCCAAGCTTTATTGCAACAGCACCGTATTGAAAAAGTATTGGTGGTCAACGATCAGCAAGAGCTGAAAGGCTTAATTACGGTAACCGATTTCCGTAAAGCTGAATTGTATCCAAATAGCTGTAAAGATGACCTGGGTCGTCTGCGTGTTGGTGCTGCTGTCGGTACTGGTGCAGAAACGCCAAGCCGCGTAGAAGCCCTGGTTGATGCAGGTGTGGACGTGATTGTAGTCGATACTGCACATGGTCATTCTGCGGGTGTGATTGAGCGTGTACGTTGGGTTAAGGCCAACTATCCACAAGTTCAGGTGATTGGCGGTAACATCGCAACAGGTGATGCTGCGCTGGCGTTGCTTGATGCAGGTGCTGATGCCGTTAAAGTTGGTATTGGTCCTGGTTCAATCTGTACCACGCGTATTGTGGCGGGTATTGGTATGCCACAGATCTCTGCAATTGATTCTGTTGCCAATGCGCTGAAAGATCAGATTCCTTTGATCGCGGATGGCGGTATTCGTTTCTCTGGTGATATGGCCAAAGCGATTGGTGCGGGTGCAAGCACGATTATGGTGGGTTCATTGATGGCCGGTACTGAAGAAGCACCAGGCGAAGTTGAATTCTTCCAGGGCCGTTACTACAAAGCCTATCGTGGTATGGGTTCATTGGGCGCGATGGCGGGTGCAACAGGTTCTGCTGACCGTTACTTCCAGGACTCTAAGGCCGGTGCTGAGAAACTGGTTCCTGAAGGTATTGAAGGTCGTGTACCGTACAAAGGCCCAATGGGCAATATCGTACATCAGATGATGGGCGGCCTACGTTCTTCAATGGGTTATACCGGTTCTGCGACGATTGAAGACCTGCGTCAGAATGCCAAGTTTGTGAAAATCACTTCTGCCGGTATGTCTGAGTCGCATGTACATGATGTGACCATTACCAAAGAAGCACCAAACTATCGCGTGGGTTAATTTCCTGTGATTTAAAATTTTAAAAAGCCGTCATGCAAATGACGGCTTTTTTATTTTGGTGTAAAGTGTGACTCAAGGAAAAAAATGGGTGATATCAATCATCCGCTAAGAAGTGAGATAAAGATGAGTTATTTTGGTACGGATGGTATTCGTGGAAAGTTTGGCGAATTGCCGATTACCCCTGAGTTTGCCCTGAAGCTGGGATTTGCAGCCGGTAAAGTTTTAAAACGCCATAGTAAAAAATCCAAACCATTGGTGGTTCTGGGTAAAGATACCCGTTTGTCTGGTTATATCCTGGAAGCAGCCTTGCAGGCAGGTTTAAATGCCGCTGGCGTTTATGTTCATCTTTTAGGCCCACTACCGACACCGGCGATTGCTCACTTGACCCGTGCCTTGCATGCCAGCTTGGGTATTGTCATTTCCGCTTCGCATAACCCGTATTTTGATAACGGCATTAAGTTTTTCTCTGCGGAAGGTAAAAAACTGCCAGATGCTTTACAAGACGAAATTAATCAGGAACTTGAAAAAGATTTTGTGATTGAAGATACAGCAAATCTGGGTAAGAGTATCCGGGTTAAAGATGCTAATGGTCGCTATATTGAATTCTGTAAATCGACGTTCCCGTATCATCTGGATCTGAATGAACTTACCATTGTAGTGGATTGTGCCAATGGCGCAGCCTATAACGTGGGGCCTGCAGTGTTCCGTGAATTGGGTGCACGTGTGATTGCGATTCACAATGAGCCAAGCGGTTTGAATATTAATGAGGGCTGTGGTTCAACCCATCCGGAAAGCTTGCAACAAGCTGTGGTTCAACATCAAGCGGATTTGGGTATTGCCTTTGATGGGGATGCTGACCGTGTGGTTCTCGTAGATAAAGCCGGTAATCTGATTGATGGCGACCATATTCTTTATATTCTTGCGACTCAAAGCTCGAAAAAACCGGCAGGTATCGTCGGTACCTTAATGAGCAATATGGCGCTGGAACTGGCGCTGGAAAAAGCACAAGTGCCGTTATTACGTGCCAAAGTCGGCGACCGTTATGTATTGCAAGGTCTGGAAGAAAATGGTTGGACCATTGGAGGTGAGCCTTCTGGTCATATTCTGACTTTAGACAAGAGCACTACAGGCGACGCCATTATTGCAGCCCTGCAAGTTTTAACCGTGATGGTTGAGCAGAAAAAAGCTCTGCATGAACTTGTGGCTGACTTTAAACTGTTGCCCAATGTCTTGGTCAATGTACGTTTAAATGCCATGTTTGATCCTTATTCAGTGCCTGCACTGGCAGCTGAATTTGAAAAAGCCGAACAGCAGCTTAAAGGTCGTGGCCGTTTATTGATTCGTAAATCTGGCACAGAACCTGTCATTCGTGTGATGGTCGAAGGCGATGATCTGGCTGAAGTCACCACACTTGCAAACAGCCTGGCAGATGCTGTGCGTGCCAATGCCGCTTAACAGGAACATAGATAATGAGTGATCTGATCAAGGATCTGAGTGAACTACGCCTGAATTATGAAAAAGGCGAGTTACAGGAACAGCAAGTCAATCCGAATCCACATATGCAGTTCCTGCAATGGTTTAACCATGCACTGGAAGCAAAATTGCATGAACCCTATGCCATGTCTTTGGCAACAGCCAATGCACAAGGTCGTCCGCACGTGCGTACGGTATTGCTACGTGGAGCGACTGAAGCGGGTTATGACTTTTATACCAACTATGATAGTCAAAAAGGTCTGGATCTGGCTAAAAATCCTTATGCCGAACTGTTGTTCTACTGGCAGGATCAGGAACGTCAGATTCGTATTTCGGGTCGTGTAAAGAAAATATCGGAAGAAGAATCGACCGACTATTATCATAAACGTCCACGCGAAAGCCAGATTGCCGCGCATATCAGTACCCCGCAAAGTGGCATCGTGGCTAGTCGTGAGGAATTGCAGCAACGTTTTTGGGATTTGCATACCCAGGTTGCCAATCAGCAACAGCTGGACAAGCCGGTATTCTGGGGCGGTTATCGTCTCGAACCCGATTATTATGAATTCTGGCAGGGTCGTCCGAACCGTTTGCATGACCGTTTAAGTTATCGCAAAACCGATGCCGGCTGGACTTTAGAGCGCTTAATGCCATAACCATGCAAAAACTGGAAATCAAACAACGTCCATTGCTGACACGCCCTGAAAATTTACCGGGCGTCCCTGCATTTGTGGCCGAGATTCTGGCTCGTCGTGGGGTGGAATCCGAGCAGGAACTTGAGCTCAAGCTGAAGCATTTGCTGGCACCGACCATGAAAGGCTTGCCTGAAGCCATTCAATTGATGGATCAGGCGATTGATCATGGCCAGAAAATCGTGATTGTCGGCGATTATGATGCCGATGGCGCGACCAGTACTGCACTCATGGTGCTGGCACTGCGCGATATGGGCGCCAATGTTGAATATCTGGTACCAGACCGTTTTAAATATGGGTATGGATTGACGCCCGCAATTGCAGATCTGGCCTTTGTCAATTTCACGCCTGATTTACTGATTACCGTGGACAATGGCATTTCCAGCCATGACGGAGTAAAACAGGCGCAGGATCATGGCATGCAGGTGATCATTACTGATCACCATCTGACGACCAAGCCGACACCAAAAGCCGAAGCCGTGGTCAATCCCAATCAGCTCGGTTGCGACTTTCCAAGCAAAGCACTAGCTGGGGTCGGGGTGGCTTTTTATATACTGGCCAATCTGTCTACCCATCGCAAGAAACTTGGAAAATCCTCTACGGTAATTACCAATTATCTTGATCTGGTGGCACTCGGTACTTATGCCGATGTCGCGAGTCTGGACTATAACAACCGGATTCTGGTCGATGCAGGGTTGAAACGGATCCAGCAAGGGTTATGCCGAGCAGGAATCAGTGCGCTACTTGATATTGCAAAGCGTGATCCTGCTGGTCTGAAAGCTCAAGATTTGGGCTTTGTTTTAGGCCCACGGATTAACGCGGCTGGACGCATGGAAACCATGGATATCGGGATCGAATGTTTGCTGGCTCCTGATCTGACAACTGCTTATCCACTGGCTGAACAGCTGAATCAGCTCAATGTCGAACGCCGTCAGGTGGAAGGTAAAATCAAGCAGGAAGCCTTGCTTGAGCTGGATAAAATCCAGTGGGATGCCACTGAACTACCTGCTGCGTTGATCATGTTTGAACAGCATTGGCATCAGGGAGTGATCGGGATTGTAGCAGGGCGTTTAAAAGAGCAGTTCCATCGTCCGAGTATTGTTTTTGCCGCGGATCAGGATGGGATTCATATCAAAGGTTCGGCGCGTTCGATTGAAGGTATTCATATTCGTGATGCGATTGAACAGGTGGCAGAGCAATATCCTCATTTAGTCAGTCATTTTGGCGGACATGCAGCAGCAGCAGGTTTAACCCTGAAAAAAGAAAATTTCGCTGAGTTTAAGCAGGTCTTTGAAGCACTGATTGGTGTGATGGATGAGGATTTATTCACTGCGACTTTATGGACAGATGGAGAGTTGCCAGCTTCTGCTTTTCAGATCGAAACAGTCAATTTATTGCAGAATTTAAGTCCATGGGGGCAAAAATTCCCCCAACCGATTTTTGATGGTGTGTTCAAAATCATGGACTATCGCTGGCTTAAAGATGTGCATCTTAAGTTACGTGTGGCGTTGGAGAATGGGCAGGTCGTGGATGCGATCGCTTTCAATGCAGCGGATAAATATGACTTTGACCCGATGAAAGATACACGATTGGTCTATGAGCTGGATAAAAATGTATTTAATGGCAATATCAGCTTGCAAATGCGGATTATCCATTTAGAACAATAGGCCATAAAAAAACCGCTCGAGTGAGCGGTTTTTTTGCTTTTAATCGGAGAGATTAGAAGCGGTATGCTGCACGAATGCCATAAGTATTGATGTCATCAGCAAATGCTATGTTACCTTCAAGGCTTACTTGTTGACTCAAGAATTTCTTAGCACGAATTTCAAAAGTATCTTCATCATAGCCGTTATCGATATAGCCAAGACCCACGTTTAGGGTAGGGTCGAGGTAAAGATCGGTACCAAGAATGAAAGCTGTTTCATCAGCAAAGCGTGCACCAGCTTCAAAGTTCATGTCGTACTGGCCTACTTTGGTTACGTATTTACCACGTACAGTTGCGTCTGTGTCGTCGCCATTATCTGCCAGACCAACTGCTAATAAAAGACCAGGTGTAGGTAAGTAACCTACTTCTGCAGCGAAAGTGGTATCATCAAATTCGCCATCATCAAAATAACCAACTTGACCATTTAAGTAAAAATCAGTGTTAGGAACAAAATATTCAACACCAACATTTAAGTTAGTGAAATCATATAAATCAAAGTCAGTGTAAGCAAGCGATGCATTAATATTACTTGCACGGTTTAAAAATGCAGCTTCATTTAATGGAGAGCCTTTAACTTGTACCGGAGCAAAGTAGTAAGCACCATCAACTGCAAGTGTATAACCATTGTCAGCACCATCAATGTCAACATCGTGGTAAGCAACAGTACCCCCAACTTCAGCTTGGTAAGCATGTGCAGTTCCCAGGCCAGCAAGAAGCGCTGTAGCAAGAGCAAGTTTCTTAAGCATTTAGATTTCTCTCTTTGTTATAAAAATATGACTGTTTGATGAACAGTTGTAACAAATTGTACAGTTTATATTCGCCCCGTCAATGTGCAAAAATACCTAAATGCTTGTTAAGAGTGCAATAAAAAAACCCATCCGAGGATGGGTTTTCTATGAATGACTAATTTTTGGTTTTAGATTAGAAGCGGTATTTCGCTGCTACACCAAAGGTATTGTAGTCATTGTTAAACTGTTCACCAAAGCCGACACGGCCTTCTAAGCTCACTTGCTGGTTAATGAACTTACGTGCATTGATACCAAATTCGCTCTTGTCGGTAATATCATTGTTGTGATAATCAGCACCGACACTCAAGGTTTTGTCGATGAAATAATCTGCTGCCAGATTGTATTCATCTAGATCACCAAACGCTGCACCTGCTTCCAGGTTGATGTCTTTACCGTTGCTTAATGTCGTCACATATTTAGCACGAAGTGTTGGATCTACGCCATCATCATTGTCGTTATCCCAACCTTTCACACCAGCCGCAATCAATAGACCTGGCGCTGGCAGATAACCGACTTCAGCTGCATAGGTGGTTAAATCATTTTCTAGATCATCATTGTCTTGCAGATCATGGCCATTGACGTTACCGCTTAAGTAGAAGTCAGAATTCGGTACGAAGTACTCTGCACCTACGCCATAACGATGCGCTTCAGAATCACCAATTTCATTATATTGATATTGCGCACTCACGTTGCTAGCACGATCAAGGAATGCTGCTTCTGCTAATGGTGCATTACGTGTTTGAACTGGATTGAAGTAATATGTACCATCAACGCCGAAAGAACCGCTAGTTCCACCGTTGTCAGGATCAACCACTCCTGCTGATGCACCAATTTCTGCTTGGTAAGCATGTGCTGCTGTACCAGTCATTGCTATTGCTGAAAGTAGTGCCGAAGCAATCGCTAATTTTTTCATGGTTACTACCCCTCAAATCGTGAGTTAAAAACATTACACTTTTTGTTACAACTTTCAGTCTAGAGCAATTCCAAAGATCGTCAATCAAAGGAAAGTTACAGTAATGTGAATAGCGTAATCTTGTGTAATTTTTGCTGAACAAGTGACTGAATAATAAAATTAAATTTATAATGTAGTGTTTTATTAAAAGTGTGTAGATATTGTGGAATCTATTGAATTCGCTGATTTTTTATACAGACCAATAAGAAATCCTAAATTATAAAATCAATTGCAAAATTATATTTCGGTCATAAAACGGGGCTAAAAAGCCGATAAAAATTTCGGATAAAAAGACGCAAAAGAGTCTATGAGATGTTGAAAATTGGATGAGGGAAATACAGGTCTAAATGCTCAAGATATTCGAGCTTTAGACTGAATGGATCGTTAAAATAGCGGAAATAGACTGTGCTATAATATCGGGCTAAGAATTTTGTGCCTAATTTTGATTGAGAGTAATTCACGTGGAAATTAATCCGTATCTAAACCAATTAAAAGACTTAAACGAACGTGGTCAAACACTACGGGGGTATCTTTGACTACGATCTGAAAAAAGAGCGTTTAGAAGAAGTCCTGCGTGAATTAGAAGATCCAACGATCTGGAATGATCAGAGTCGTGCTCAAGCAATGGCCAAAGAAAAAGGCGAGCTTGAAAATGTATTAAATGTGCTGGATCGCTTAAGTACCCAGCTTGAAGATGCACAGGCTTTGCTTGATCTGGCGGTTGAAGCGGATGATGAAAGCTTGCTAGAAGACGTACAGGCTGAACTGAGCACGGCTGAAGAAGAACTGGCCAAGCTTGAATTTCGCCGTATGTTCAATAATCCGATGGATCCAAACCCTTGCTATCTTGAAATTCAAGCTGGTTCAGGCGGTACAGAAGCACAGGACTGGGCGTCTATGTTGCTACGTATGTATCTACGCTGGATTGAACGTCATGGCTTTAAAGCAGAAGTGATGGAAGAATCTGATGGCGATGTTGCCGGGATTAAATCTGCGACGATTCGTGTGGAAGGTGAGTACGCCTATGGCTGGTTACGTACCGAATCTGGGGTACACCGTTTAGTACGTAAATCACCATTTGACTCGGGCAACCGTCGTCATACCTCATTTTCTGCCGTGTTTATCTCACCTGAAGTAGATGACAATATCGAAATTGAAATCAATCCGTCCGATGTTCGTACCGATACTTACCGTGCATCAGGGGCGGGTGGTCAGCATATTAACAAAACAGATTCTGCCGTGCGTTTAACCCATGCACCGACCGGAATTGTGGTGGCCTGTCAGAACCAGCGTTCACAACATGCCAACCGTGACCACGCCTGGAAGCAGTTACGTGCCAAACTTTATGAGCTCGAGATGAGCAAACGTAACGAAGCGGCACAAGCACTGGAAGATTCCAAGTCTGATATCGGCTGGGGTAGCCAGATCCGTTCTTATGTCCTGGATGATTCACGTATCAAGGATTTGCGTACAGGGGTAGAAAATTCCAATACTGGCGCAGTTCTGGACGGTGATCTGGACAAATTTATCGAAGCAAGCCTGAAACAGGGCCTGTAAGAAATCGTTTAAAAGCTGGCGTAACAAAGCTTTAACAGACTGTGACTCTTATATCTAAATTATTCGATATATAAATCGAAAAAATACGATATAATGATCGCAGATGCTGAATGAAGTTTCGTTGCGCCACTGATTGTGATGTGCCTATGGACCTTGATCTAATTTTTAAAGCCTTAGCCAATCCGACCCGTCGACAAATTCTGGAGTGGTTAAAATCTCCGGAGCAATATCTGTCTGCGGAAGAGTGTGGTGGCTTTCAACGTGGGGTCTGTGCAGGTCAAATTGAATGTTTGGGCCAGGTTTCCCAGTCCACCATGTCCAATCACCTGTCGGTGTTACAGCAGGCTGGCCTGATCACTGCGACCAAGCATGGACAGTGGTCATATTTCTCCCGCAATGAAACTTTGATTCAGCAATTTATCGAACACCTACAACAACACCTTTAACAGGTGGGAGTAACGATGGCTGAATTAAATTCTCCTTTAACGCTCGGTGCGTTAGAGCTTAAAAACCGTGTCATCATGGCGCCGTTGACCCGTAGCCGCGCAACTGCTGATCGCGTTCCAACCCCAATGATGGTTGAGTACTATGCGCAACGTGCAAGTGCTGGCCTGATCATTTCTGAAGCTACAGTGATTTCCGAAGAAGCCAATGGCTATTTGAATACCCCAGGACTGTTTACCGATGCTCAGGTCGAAGGCTGGAAAAAGGTCACTCAAGCGGTTCATGAGAAGGGCGGTCTAATCGTTGCCCAGCTTTGGCATGTTGGTCGTGTATCGCATCCGGATCTGTTAAATGGTGAAACACCAGTTTCTGCAAGTGCAGTACAACAGGCAGGTCATGTCAGCTTGTTACGTCCAAAACGTCCGTACGTTACGCCACGTCCCTTAGAAGTTTCTGAAATTCACGAGATTACCGAGCAATACAAGCAGGCTGCGATTCGTGCTAAAGAAGCCGGTTTTGACGGTGTTGAATTACATGCTGCCAATGGTTATCTGATTGACCAGTTCCTGCAAAGCAAAACCAATCAGCGTGAAGATGAATACGGCGGTTCAGTGGAAAACCGTACACGTTTCCTGCTAGAAGCAACTGATGCACTGATTGAAGTATGGGGTGCAGATCGTGTAGGAGTGCATTTTGCTCCGCGTGGTGATGACCATGACATGGGTGATAATGATCCACGTGAAACATTTGGCTATGCCATGGAGCAACTGGGCAAGCGCAAGATTGCCTTCTTCTTTACCCGTGAATATCTGGCTGAAGACAGCATTTCCGAATATATGAAAGAGCGTTCTGGTGGAGTGCCTTATATTGCCAATATGCAACTAAGTCGTGAAGATGCGATTGAGCTGTTGGCAGCTGAAAAGGCAGATGCAGTCGCATTTGGTAAAGCCTACATTGCGAATCCTGATCTATACGAACGTCTGCTTCAGAATGCACCACTGAATGAGCTGAAAATGGAAAATATGATCGGCAATCAGGTGGCTGAAGGTTATATTGATTATCCAACTTTGGCAGAAGTTAAGGTATTAAGTACCATAGAATAATTCGAAATAAGAGCCACATCGATTAACATGTCGATGTGGCTCTGTTATATTTTGCCGATTGAATCTGTTTTGGGGCGCAATGTGGCTACTCCATTCTGGTATAACGCAGCCTTGGCGCTAGCGAAACCGCTTTATCAATCCCGTATACGTAAACGTGCGACCAGTCCGGAACAATTACAACAAGAATTGCTGGAACGTTTTGGTCCTTTCCAATCCCCTAAAAACCTGCAGGCAATCTGGTTTCATGTGGTATCCGTAGGGGAAACCAATGCCGCTCAACCGTTAATTGAATATTATTTAAAACTTGGGCATCCGGTTCTGGTGACCAATACCACCAAGACCGGGCAGGCACGCGCTAAATCACTTTTTTTAAAAGCGCCTTATCTCGATTTGTTTCAAGCCGTGTATTTGCCTGCTGACCAGAAAACTTTAATTCGTGAATTTTATCAAAAATATCAGCCGAAACTTTTATTGCTGATGGAAACTGAACTTTGGCCGAATCTGCTGGATCAGGCACCCCAGTTTAATGTGCCAAGTGTATTGTTGAATGCGCGTCTGTCCGAAAAATCCGCCAAAGGCTATGCCAAGGTCAAAGGTTTGACCCGTGGCATGCTCAAGAATTTAACTGGTCTTTTGGCACAGGATACAGCCACCCAGCAACGTTATATCCAGTTGGGAATCGCAGCTGAAAAAACCCAAGTTTTGGGCAATATCAAATTTGATATTACTGCGCCCGAGCGCTTTATTCATCAGGCAGATCAATTGAAACAGGAGTGGCAGTTAGGGGGGCGAAAGATCGTCACGTTAGCTAGTACTCATGCTCCTGAAGAAAAAGAAATTCTGAGTGTTTTAAAAGCTGCTTTAGAAGCTGATCCATATTTGGTCTGTATTGTGGTACCGCGCCATCCGGAACGTTTTGATGAGGTGTTCCAAGCTGCACAGTCTTTGGGATTGAAAATCCAGCGTCGAAGTCTAGGGCAACATATTACAGCAGATACCCAGGTTTATTTGGCCGATTCGATGGGTGAAATGTGGCTTTGGTATGCTTTGAGTCAGGCATGTTATGTGGGTGGTTCTTTAAATGAACCAGGTGGTGGACATAATATTTTGGAGCCGATTTCGCTGAATGTGCCGACTGTTTTAGGCAAAAACTATTTTAATTTTCAGACTATCGTGGATGAGTTCGTTCAGGCAGACGCAGTCGCAGTGGTGCAGGATGCCCAGCAGGCTGCAGAGGTATTACTGGAACTTTTGCAAGATCAGGTTAAGGCGGAAAAGTTGAATGCAGCAGCGCAGACAATTATGCAGTTAAATACGGGATCGCTTGCTAAGCATATTCAGGTGATTGATCAGTATCTCTAAGTGTGTGCTAGTCATACTCTCCAATCTACCTTTCTGGGATAACTGGTCATTTGTAGAGGAGTTCTACTTTTAAGGGATTAAAAGTAGCAAAAATCCTTTGCGGTACTGAAGGTACTTCCTGTACCTCAGTACCGCGGGCAACATCCATGTCGCCACACACGATTTCAAATTTGGCGATAATACCTAATTTGAATATTTTGCATGTTAATGTTTTGGTTTTATCTTCCTTATGAATATCGTCCTGCTTGACCCACGTCAAACCGAAACTGAACTTTGGTCCATTACCTCAACTCGGCAACTGGAACATTTACAGCAGCATTTGCAGATCCAGGTGGGAGATACGTTAAAAGTCGGAATTCGGGAAGGTCTGCGTTACCTGACTGAGATTGTCGAAATCTCTGAAAAAGCAGTGCGCTTGAAACCGCTGCAAGAAGAAGCTGTTCCAGAAAAATTGCCAGTGACTTTAATTGTGGCCTTGCCACGTCCGAAAGTACTGCGCCGTCTGATCATGGACAGTGTCACTTTGGGCGTTGAAAAAATCATTTTACTGCATAGCTATCGCGTCGATAAAAGCTATTGGCAAACCCCATTTTTACAGCAGTTAAATCATTATATCGAGCTGGGACTGGAACAGGCAGGCGATACGATTGCTCCGAAAATCGAGCTATATAAACGCTTTAAACCCTTTGTTGAAGATATCTTGCCGGGTTTGATTAGTACGGATGGTCCGGCTTATGTGGCACATCCTTATGCAGAGCAAGCGATGCCATTTGCGATTGAGCATCCCTGTACGATTATTATTGGTCCGGAGGGTGGATTTATCCCTTATGAAGTTGATTTACTCATAAAAAACGGCTGCCAGGCTGTGAGCCTGGGCAACCGTATTATCCGTACAGAAACCGTGATTCCTTATGTTTTAGGTCGACTGTTTAGCACGGGCTGAAGCCTCTTCATTGCCCTCACCACGATAGACTTTGACTTCCTGTACCGGATAAGGAATCGAAATATTATGCTCAGCAAAAGCCTGAATCACCCGTTCCTGCACCGCACTGATTGAAGTTCCGGTGCCGGTTTCAGTGGTATCGACCCACCAGAAAGCTTTTAGGGTAATAGAAAAGTCAGCCAGCGCCGTCACATTGACACTAAAGCCTGGCTGGCTCAGGATGGTTGGATCTTTATCTAAAATAGCGGTGATCAGGTCTTTGGCTTTCTGGATGTCATCTTCATAGCCGATGCCCACCACGAATTCGCAGCGGCGACGGGTATAGGCAGTATTCACCGTGACCGCACTGGTGTAGACCGTGGCATTCGGAATGACAATACGACGGCCATCTGGTGAACGTAAGAAGGTCGCACGAATCTGGATATCTTCAACCGTACCTTCCATGCCATTCACGATAATATCGTCGCCAATCTTGAACGGTTCACTGAGCAGAATTAACACGCCAGAGAGCAGGTTCTGGAAAATATCCTTGAAGGCAAAACCGATCGCGACTGAACCAATTCCGAGGGCACTCATCAGCTGACCCGGGGTAAAGCCAGGAACAGCAATCACCAGTCCAATCAGAATACCAAAGAAAATAATAAAGGTACTGCCGACACGGTTGAGTACCAACACCAGATTCTGACGGGTATAAGAGCGGTTTTCCAAAGTTTTACGTACGAAAAACTTGAAGACTTTGGAGAGTAACCAGAAAATCGTAATTACGATTAGCGCGATACAGAAATAAGGCACACGTTCCCAGAAACCTTCCATGATCTTGTCAATGGTGCTGTAGGCATCATTATACTTGGCGGTATGTTCAATCACGGTCTGGGTCGTTTTTTCAGTTGCCTGATGTAACAACTCCGTAGTGCCCTCAGTTACCTGGCTTAAGGTATTGTTTTGCTCTGCCACAAAAATTCCACAATTCAAATTTTGCCTATTTTGCCTGATGTTCAGCAAAAAATTAATAAGGACTCGAAGTCACCAGTGGATATTTTCTAAAAATAACGGCGCTGTTGTTAAAAGTATTTGGTGGTTTTTTGCATCATTTCCGTGGGGGTAGGTGTTTGTTCTTCACCGCTCATATAACTGAATAAAGCGATAGATCCCAACAGGCTAAGCAGGGTCAAGATAATCATCAGCCAGGCCAGAATTTTTTCCCAGAGCAAGGTGATCCGTGCCGGACCATACTGATTACTGCCTCGATCGCCCGAACCAAAAACGATATAAAGCCATACAAAAATGTTTACTAGCGGCAGTAAAAATAATAGTGCCCACCAGCCACTGCGGTTCATATCATGCAAACGGCGAACAGTCACCACTAAAGCGAAATATACATAGACCAGAACCATGATCAGCACACCGATACTGGCCAAGCCTTGCAGTGAAATCAGCCAGTTGGGATCTAGAGAATGGGTAGAAATATTCACAATATCAATACTGAGACCCAGTGCAATACTGCCAAATAAAAAAATGAAATACAGAAATGCCGACCAGGCAATAAAGCTCAAGCGTCCGAAGCGGCCTTTCATCGAAAGGGGATGATCCGATGCAGGCAGCGCAGGCGGGCTAAAGTAGGGAGATTCAGGCGATTTCATAAAGCGTATCCTGCTAAATCAGATGAAATAACCACAAGCGGTCAATTTTATTTTTAAGGGCTGTGCTACAGATCATACACATTTGCGCAGAAGATTCTGTACTGTAAGTTGTGGTTTATTTTGATTGAATTTGTATAAATAATCTACGACGAAAGCATGATTGCCGGATTTGAAATAAGCAGGCCATACTGCCATTATGCATAAAAAACAATCAACAACGCAGCATTAACCTCTCGTGATGAGATAGAACAAAATCAAGGAAGTGACCTATGCAAGAGATCTATCCAGTACCCGAAGAATTTAAAAAAACAGCACGTACGCTCGAAGACCAGTACTTTGAACGTTATCAATATTCTATAGAACAGCCAGATAAATTTTGGGCAGAACAGGCGCAACGTCTGGACTGGATCAAGCCCTTCACCCAAGTCAAAAATACCAGCTTTAACAAAGACGATTTTAAAATCGAATGGTTTGCCGATGGTCAGCTCAATGTCAGTGCCAACTGTCTGGATCGGCACCTGAAAGAACATCCGTATAAACCGGCCATCATCTGGGAAGGGGATCATCCTTCACGGCACAAGATTATTTCCTTTGCCGAGCTGCATGATGAAACCTGCCGTTTCGCCAATGTGCTAAAGAAAAATGGCATCCAGAAAGGCGACCGGGTCATGCTGTATATGCCGATGGTCTCTGAAGCCGCGATTGCCATGCTGGCCTGTGCCCGGATCGGGGCGGTACATTGCGTGGTATTTGGTGGTTTCTCGCCAGATTCTCTGGCTAGCCGGATTGAAGACTGTCAGGCGAAAATGGTGATTACAGCCGATTCCGGCATGCGCGGCGGTAAGGCCATTCCGCTGAAAGCCAATGTCGATGAGGCACTAAAACTGGCAGGTACAGACTCGATTCAAAATGTAATGGTGGTACACCGCACCGGTAACCCGATTGAAATGCAGGAAGGGCGTGATCTGTGGTATCACACGGAAATTATGTCAGTGAATGACATCTGCCCACCGGAACCGATGAATGCCGAAGATCCGCTGTTTATCCTGTATACCTCAGGTTCCACCGGCAAGCCCAAGGGCGTGATGCATACCACTGGCGGTTATCTGACTTATGTCAACTGCACCTTCCGTGAAGCGTTTGATATCAAGCAGGATGATGTGTTCTGGTGTACCGCAGATGTCGGCTGGATCACTGGACATTCCTATGTGCTGTATGGGCCACTTTCGAATGGGACCACCACTGTGATGTTTGAAGGTGTACCGCAATATCCAAGCTGGGCGCGTACCGGACATATTGTCGATAAGCATAACGTCACCATTCTCTACACTGCACCGACCGCGATCCGCGCCATGATGCGTGAGGGCGATGCTTTTGTGCGGGAAAGTGATCGCAGTAGCCTGAGAATTTTAGGTTCAGTCGGTGAGCCAATTAATCCGGAAGCCTGGAACTGGTACTACACCGTGGTCGGTGAAAGCCGCTGTCCCGTCATCGATACCTGGTGGCAAACCGAAACAGGCGGTTTCATGATTACACCATTGCCGGGTGCGACTGATTTAAAACCGGGTTCTGCGACACGGCCTTTCTTCGGGGTACAACCGGCTATTGTCGATGCCGATGGCAAGGAACTGGAGGGTGAAGCTGAGGGAAATCTGGTGATTAAGGATTCCTGGCCGGGTCAGATGCGTACCATTTGGGGAGACCCGGAGCGTTTTATTGAAGCTTATTTCTCTACCTATCCCGGTACTTATTTTACCGGAGATGGGGCGCGTCGCGATAAAGATGGTTATTACTGGATTACCGGTCGTGTCGATGATGTCCTGAATGTGTCCGGACATCGTCTAGGTACGGCAGAAATTGAAAGTGCACTGGTGGCGCATGAATCGGTGGCTGAGGCCGCTGTAGTGGGTATGCCGCATGACATTAAAGGTCAGGGCATTTGTGCCTTTGTGACTTTGCAGGCTGATGTTGCCAGTTCAGATCAATTACGTGGAGAACTGGTCAGCTGGGTACGCAAGATTCTTGGTCCAGTGGCTACACCAGACGCCTTGCACTGGGCACCGGCCTTGCCAAAAACCCGCTCCGGCAAAATCATGCGGCGGATATTGAGAAAGATTGCAGCCGATGAGCTGGATAGTCTCGGAGATACTTCGACCCTAGCTGAACCGCAAGTGGTGGATCATCTGATTGCAGAGGTACAGCGTAATAACGCTTAAATTTAAGCTTTTCCAATACCGGCATCCCGCCGGTATTTTTATATCGGGAATAAGCTCTGCATGCTTTCGGATATAGTGACAGGCTGCAATCTGCTAAGCTCAAGCCATGCTGAATATAGGTCCAAAAACAATGAATATACGACAATCATATCTCGATCAGTTGCCCTTAGAGATTGCCCGGCAACTGGCTGAAACTTTCGCCCAGACTGCAGCAGAACGGGATAAACAGGGGGGGAATCCCAAAGCCGAACGTGACCTGATTCGCCAGAGTAGCTTGCTTGGCCTGTCTATTCCGAAGCACTATGGTGGTCAGGGTGCCGACTGGCAGACCATTTTTAGCACCATTCAGACCATTGCCCAAGTCGACAGTTCATTGGCGCATGTCTATGGCTTTCATCATTTGCTGATTGCGACCGTGCAATTATTTTCCCAATCGGAACAATATGGCCCGTGGTTTGAACAGACTGCCCAAAATAATCTATTCTGGGGTAATACTCTAAATCCGCTGGACCATCGCACCACAGTTACAAAAGTTTCAGAAAACGAATATATTTTCCATGGTGATAAAAGCTTCTGCTCAGGTTCGATTGATTCGGATATGTTGCTGTGTTCAGGTTATGACGAAGTAGGAAAATTACTGATAGGAGTGATTCCTACCTGGCGAGAGGGCGTGAGCTTTCTGGGCGACTGGAACAATATGGGCCAACGCCAGACCGACAGTGGTACCAGCCATTTTGAGCAGGTCAAAATTCATGAAGATGAATTGCTGTTAAATCCCGGTCCACTGAGTACGCCATATTCCAGTCTACGGCCTTTGATTGCCCAGCTGATTTTTGTGCATCTGTTTTTGGGCGTGGCAGAAGGGGCATTTGACGTCGCCAAGCAGACCGTACAAACCCAAAAAGCCTGGTCCAAATCACTGGCAGACGATGCAGTGAATGATCCTTTTATCCAGAAGCATTTTGCCGAGTTTTATGTACAACTGGAAAGTGTACGCTTACTGGCAGATAAAGCGGTTCAGACTTTACAGGCAGCCTGGGAGCTTGGGAATGATTTAACAGCTGAGCAGCGCGGTGAAGTCTCAGTTGCCATTGCCACAGCCAAAATTGCCGCAACCAATACCTCTCTCTATATTACCCAGAATATTTTCCAGGTGATGGGTGCGCGGGCCACCACGGCCAAGCTCAATCTTGACCGTTTCTGGCGCAATGTCCGCACCCAGACCTTGCATGACCCGATCGATTATAAATATCAGGAAGTGGGGGAATGGGTGCTGACTGGAAAAGTGCCTGATCCGAGTTTTTATTCCTGATCTAAAAATAAAACAGCCTCTTTATCGGAGGCTGTTTTATTCGGGATGAAAAAGTTTGGTTTTAAATTTGCTTAAACGCTTCAATCGCTCTTACACGAGAGGCTTTTAAATCCACAATCGGTTTTGGATAATCCAGTGCAAGATCCGGATTTTTAGCATAGGGTTCATGAATAGATTTAGCATTCAGATGTGTCAGTTCTGGCACCCATTGACGGATGTAATCCCCATTCGGGTCAAACTTCTGTGACTGGCTGACCGGGTTAAAAATCCGGAAATAAGGTACGGCATCCATGCCGGTCGAGGCACACCATTGCCAACCGCCATTGTTCGCTGCCAAATCGCCATCAATCAGATGCTGCATGAACCAGCTTTCTCCCAGACGCCAGTCAATCAGCAGGTTTTTACATAGAAACATCGCAGTAATCATGCGCACCCGGTTATGCATCCAGCCAGTGGCCCGCATTTGCCGCATGCCGGCATCGACAATTGGAATCCCGGTTTGTCCTTGTTGCCAGGCAGCCAAATTATCCGGTGCATTGCGCCACTGGATGTTATCGGTATTTTCCTTAAAAGGCCGATGCCTGGATACACGGGGAAAATCAAACAGGGTATGCAGATAAAACTCGCGCCAGAGCAGTTCATCCAGCCAGGTCTGCTGACCGATATCATCAATCTGGAAATAACTGTCCTTAAACAGGGTCTGCATACATTGACGGATCGAGAGAATACCGATATTCAGATATGGTGACAGGCGGCTGGTACCATCGACTGCAGGTAGCTCTCGCTCGGTTTTATAGTGAGCTATTTTATCCTCGATAAAATCATCGAGCAGCTCTAAGGCAGTATGATCCTGCGCAGGCCAGAGCTGGGCAGCATGATCGACTTCATAATTAGCCGCAAATTTTTGCAGATCAAAGCTGGTCAACTGGTCTGGTAATTCAACCGGATCTTGAGGCTGAATGGCAGGATAGCAGCCCGGTATATCCTGAATCAGTCGCTCATAGCATTTTTTCTTGAATGCGTTATAGACCTGATAGGGCTGATTGGACTGATTGCGGATACTGGTCAGTGGAAACAGGCTACGATCATGATACAGCTCGACCCGGATCTGCTGCTGTTCTAGCATCTGCTGTGCCTTTGCATCACGTTGCAGTTCATTCACGCCCACTTCAATATTGGCATGTAGCGTATCAATCTGCAGTTTTTGGCACAGGCTTCGCATTTCGGCAGGCAGGTCTTGCCATAAGGGAATATTTAAAATGATTAATGGAATATTCAGCTGCGCTAACTGCTGCTTTAAAACGTCGAGGCGGCGCAGATAAAAATCGATTTTAATCCGGGCATCCTGATGCAGCTTCCATTGTTCGGGAGAGAGCACCACCAGTGCTATACAGCTGCCTTGCTGGGTGGCATGCCAGAGCGCGGCATGATCATGAATGCGGAGGTCTTGACGAAACCAGATCAGTTGCATTGTTAAAATTCTTGGAAAGTCGTTAGTGCAGAATTTTAAGGAATTGATGGTTTTAAACCTAGCCAGACAACAATTTTATCACATAAAAAAATCCCCCAAGCCGAGCCTTGAGGGAGGGAGTGAATCTGCTGAGTTTATTGGAATGATTATACGGGCTCAGCTTCTTCTTGCTGCACAGGCGTTGCCTGTTGTGCTTCAAGCTCACGAACCAAAGGCAATACCTTCTGGCCAAAATATTCGACTTCTTCAATAAAGTTCAAGAAACCTGACAGAATCAAATCTACGCCCACTTTTTTCAGTTCGATAATCCGTTCAGCAATCTGCTGCGGTGTCCCGATCAGATTGGTGCGGAACCCGTCATTGTATTGCACCAGATCTTCAAAGGTGGATTGGGCCCAGTTGCCTTCGCCTTCCTGACTTGCTGCGCCAGCTTCACGGGTGGCTTCACCAAAAGATTTCACCGCCTGCACATTGGCCTTGCTAATAATTTCCTGCAATACGGCCTGGGCTTCTTCTTCGCTATCCCGTGCAATCACAAAGGCATTTACACCAATTTTCACCGAGTGGTTGTTGGCCTTGGCTTTTTCACGAATATCATCGATCTGTTTTTTCAGTTCTTCCGGGGTATTGCCATTGGTAAAGTACCAGTCAGATACACGGGATGCCATATCACGTGCTGCCCGGGAACTGCCGCCCTGAAAGATTTCAATATGCGGTTTTTGTAACGGTTTAGGGCTTAAGGTATAGTCTTTGAATTGATAATATTTACCGTCAAAATTAAAGTTGTTCTGGATCCAGACCCCTTTCAGGCTACGGATAAACTCTTCCGAACGGGCATAACGCTCGTCATGTTCCGGCCATTCTTCACCAATCGCATCAAACTCACCACGGAACCAGCCACTGACCACATTGATCGCGATCCGGCCATTGCTCAGATGGTCAATCGTCGCCAGTTGTTTGGCAGCCAGTGCTGGCTTCCATGGGCCCGGCAGAATCGCGGCAATGACTTTCAGGCGTTCTGTTTTGGCCAGAATGCCATGACTGAAGCTGACCGATTCATGCTGGTTTTCTGCATTATAGCCGGCGGTAAAACGGATCTGGGTCAGAGCATAGTCAAAGCCTGCCTGTTCAGCCGTTTGTGCCAGACGCACGTTATAGTCATAGCTCCAGTCGGTACGTTGTTCGATGTTACTGACCACCAAGCCGCCACTGACATTCGGTACCCAATAGGCAAATACGATATTTTTATCATTCGACATATTCATCACCCTTTGCAATGCTGTGTTCAAGCCACTTGAGTCTTTGGTGCTTTCTTACTGTGCAAGCGCGATTCTGCGGCATCCAGACTTGGTACGGCTGCTGAAGGCAATACTTCTTCTTGTTCGATCTGCTTGTTAATGCCCAGATTTTGACTGGCTTGAATGGTTTTTTCTTTAACGACTTCAGCACGTTGTCCCTTGGCCGGTGCCCATTCAAGAATCGGCAAGGCACGTGCCACGGCTAAGGTAATCCGGTCGCGAAGCAGTTCACTGTAAATGGTATATTCAGGGGTGAAATCGCGGTCAGTGGCATAGACGCCAATCGGTAAAGTCTGTGCCTGAAAGAAGCTGAATAAGGGACGCAGTTGATGTTCAAGCACCAGCGCATGACGGTCACTGCCCCCAGAAGCCGCCAGTAATACCGGGACATCGACCAGCGCCGTTTGCTCGACAAAGTCAAAGAAATGCTTGAACAGGCCGGTAAATGAAGCGCGGTATACAGGAGTGCCAACAATCAGCGCATCTGCGGCTTCTACTGCTGCCAGGTCATCCTGAACGCGTTGCGGCAACTGATTGCGGTAAATCGCGCCGCCCAAGAGCGAACCAATTTCGCTAAATTTAATGAAATGCACATTGATTGGTGTCGCTTCCCCAAGCTCATCCAGAATCGCCTGAACCAAGGCTTCAGTTTTTGAAGGATGATTTAAACCGCCAGATACGGCCACAATATTTAAGGGTTTTTGCGCATTAAAATTAGACATATTTAGAACCTGAAAAATAGGGATAATCTCGGAATGACCCTATTAATCCCGATTCAGCGAAGGGCTGTAAAATAACGAAAAGCTGAAAAGTTATCTGATTTTGCGATATACGACAAAGGCCTGATTTTTAAGGAAGGTTTTGTGGTTAAGTGAATGATATTTATATTTATATTGAATAAAGATAAGCTTTTTCAGGGAGGAATAAGTGATATATAAAAAAGTGATGAGAATTAAACAATTATTGCAATAGTGCAAAAATGGGCAATTTTGAAGAAAAACTGCATATTATTTTAAAAATTGTAGTGTCTTGCATATCCTTAACCGGGTTGTGTGGTTAGAATAGGGACTACCGTGCCAAGATCTCTCACGTTGCCTATGAATATTTTAATCGTTGATGATCATCCACTATTTCGTCATGCCTTGATTCAAGCTGTACGTTATAGCCTGCCACAAGCCCAGATTCATGAAACTGCGGCAGTCAATGAATTTTATGAACGTCTAGAAAATGGCCCTGAGCCTGATCTTGTGCTGCTGGATTTAAACCTGCCGGGCGCTTCCGGCTTTTCTGCCCTGGTGCATGTCCGCGCACAGTATCCGTCTTTACCGATTATTGTTGTGTCTGCACATGAAGAAGTCAGCATCATCCAGCGTGCGATCGCGCATGGTGCGATGGGCTATATTCCTAAATCTGCTCACCCAAGCCATATCGGTGAAGCGATTCGTGAAGTGCTGGAAGGTGAAATCTGGTTACCGCCAAATCTGCCAGCCAATATGAATTTTGATCCGCGTGCTGCCGATGAAACGGCTTTGGCAGAACGGATCCAGTCTTTGACGCCGCAACAGTTCCGGGTATTGATGATGGTGGCTGAAGGTTTATTAAACAAGCAGATTGCTTATGAACTGGATGTATCAGAAGCGACGATTAAAGCGCATGTGACTGCAATCTTCCGTAAGCTTGGCGTACAAAACCGGACACAAGCGGTATTGGCCATTAATGCACTGAATATTGAAGACCGCAAAATGTAAATTCTGCATATACGAATTGAAAAAGACCTCCTTGGAGGTCTTTTTTTATGGGCAAAATCTGCAAAATTGAGTGCAAAGGCCTGAATCAGCTAGGCGATATAATCCTGCTTGCGGGTGAAATCATCACAAAACAATGGATTTAAGGCACATTGCAATTCGTCAATCTGCTCTTCGGTGACATAACCTTTCGATTTCAGATATTCCGCCACGCGATCATCACGCAGACTCAGGAAAGTCGCATCATAAACACCGAGATCGACAAATAGTGCTGCAGTTTCCAGACTGTTAAAACGATCCAGATAAACTTCATTATCATACATCAGGAAGACATGTTCGTCGCGCGTATTCGGATCGATATGTAAACGTTGTGCCAGTTCATGTGGGCAGGTTTTGATAAATAACAGATCAGACAGCTCATCAAATTGGCTGGTGTCCAGGCAATCTTCTTCATTTTTGACTTTACCCAGCCAGGCCTTAAAGACCAGTACCGCGCCACCACGCAGCAACATGCTCCAGATCTGATGACGGGTCTTTGCCGGAAGATCCTCTGTTTCAGCTTCTAAAGACTGAATCAGCTTGTCTTCCTGTTCAGCAATCTTTTCAAATAGACCCAGACCTTGCGGCTTGTAGGCATAAGGTTCAAAGACATCAAAATGTAATTCATCAAAGACTTGCAGTGCCAGAGGGACTGCACTCTGATACAGCGTTTCCAGTGCCTGATACTGGGCATCATTCAGCTTGCTGTATTTAAAGATCTGTGCCCAGTCAATGCTTGGCAATAAGGCATTGGCGCCATATTGACGGTGAAACTGCTGGGTCTGATTCAGGCCATGGTTTTGATCTATGTTCATGTGAAGAACTCCGATATGCAGAAATAGATCAGCGACCAAAAAATTAAGGCTGCATGAGATGGGAACTGATCGTTTCTTATTCCTCTATTTTTAGAGCCAAGTGCAAGGGATAAAAAATACGACTAAAGTTATAGTAGTGGAAAATTACTCTTTAATTTTTATTAAAAACAATAAGATAACTAATTGTAACTAAGTGTACACATGTACATTAATACATTCGTCAGTTTTTGCCATAGTGAATTAAAAAATGAGCATTTTGGTCAATTTATTCAGCTGTATTTTCGGCATATTTGCTGCTTTTAGCACATTAGAATAAATTTTATGCAACCTAGGTAAGTTTATGTGGCAGTTGAGTATAAAAAATGCCCATTTCATGGTCTGAAATGGGCATTGATCAGATCGTAATCTACTTAGGAGTCGGAAATCTTCAGTCCGGATAACCATGAACGCAATGATGCCGGTTTTAGCGGTTTTTTCAGCAGAACAATGTTCAGCTCTTTCAGACGTTGCGGCAATTCTGGATCGGAATCGGCGGTAATCAGGGCGACCGGAATATCCTTCGAACGGTGTTCCAGAATGAAATCCAGACCGATCTTGTCCTGATTCAGATGTTGATCCACCAGCCAGACCTGAATATTTTCCTGCTGAATCAGCATGGCTGCTTGCTCAGGTTCGGTGGCTTTAAATACCTGATAGCCCCATTTGGTCAATAAGGTCGACATGCCTTCCAGAATGGTTTCATCATTATCCAGACACAGAATCTTAAAGGCCTTGCTCTTTAAAGGTACGGCCTGAACCGGTGCTGCGACAACTTTTGGTGCTTGGATCACAGGCACTTCAATCATAAAGCAGGAACCTTTACCCAGCGCAGAAGACACATGTACCGGATAGTCCAGCATGCTGGTCATGCGTTGTACGATCGCCAAACCTAGGCCCAGACCCTGTTCACCCCAAGGCGAGGTGTGGCCGCAACGTTCAAATTCCTGAAACAGCTTGATGCGCTGTTCTTCGGCAATGCCGGGTCCGGTATCCCAGACACCAATGCGGATATGATTCGGTCTGCTACTCGAACGTAACACACCCACCACCACTTTACCTTTGGCGGTATAACGCAGGGCATTGCTGACAAAGTTCTGGATAATCCGGCGAATCCATTGCGGATCGGTATCAATCCAGAACTGTGCATCATGCACACTGAACTTGATAACACGCTGTGCAGCGATGGATTTGAACTGGAGTTCCAGATCGCTGAGCAGGTCATGCAGCGGATAAGCCTGACGTTTCGGCTGAATGGTCCCGCCTTCCAGTCGGGCAATATCCAGCAGGGCAGACAGCATGCTTTCTGCACCATGCAGGGCACGATCCAGTTGCTGCAAGGTCTTGCGGTCTTCGTCATTTTGCACGCTTTGTTCGAGGGCGGTACTGAACAGACGCGCAGCATGCATTGGTTGCAACAGGTCATGACTGGCGGCGGCAATGAAGCGGCTTTTCGACATATTGGCTTTATCCGCCTGTTCCCGCGCCAGTTGCTGCTCGGACAGGGCATCGGCCAGCTGCTGGGTACGGTCCTGAACCCGGGCTTCAAGTACGGCTTCATTTTCACGGAAAGCTGTAATGTCTGCGAAGGTCGTTACGAAACCACCGCCTTCGATCGGATTACCGCGCATCTGAATCACCCTGCCATCTTTACGAATCCGTTCAAATTCATGGGCACTGCCGACCTGCATCCAGTGAATCCGTTTCCGTACATGTTCTTCAACCGAGCCTGGGCCACATTCACCACGTTCAGCATTATAACGGATCAGGTCGGCGATCGGACAACCGACATAGACAATATCGGTCGGATAATCGAACAGTTTCAGATACTGATTGTTCCAGGCTACCAGGCACATATTTTCATCAACTACGCTGACCCCTTGGGTCATGTGATCAATCATGGTCATGATCAGGTTCTGATTGAAGCGTTGCCATTGCGAGGCCTGATCGAGAATATTGGCGACTTGACCCAATGCCAAACCATTGTTGACCATTGCCGTAGTCAGTAGGGTACGTGCCGAAGCGGCCCCGATAGTTCCGGCCAGATACTGTTCGGTGAAACGCCACCACATGCCATTGGCACTGCTGTTTTCATTCAGCTCAACACTGTTTTGGGTGCAGAACTGCTGGAAAGCGCGTGTGGTTGGGCCTTCGCCGGTAATGCGTTTAGCTAGGGTAATCAGATCACCGACTTTTAAACGGGCGACATCCTGATGCGAATAGCTGACCTCGTTAGAAGGACTCTGCGAGGGTAGTGGCTTGGTTTCATAATAGAAGAAACTTTCGGCCTGAATCTGTTCGGCAATACTTGGGCGGAAAATACGGGAAATCCAGATATACAGTAGGGTATTTAAGCCCAGTGCCCAGACTACTCCATGCGTGAGCGGATCAAAAGACTCAAAACCGATCAGGGCTTCCGGTCTTAACCAGTTCCAGCCAAAAGGACCTTGATTCAGCAGGCTTTGACTAAAGCTGCTATAGGCTTCGGGCAGGCTGCGCAAAATGGTCGGAAACAGCAGGGTATAAGCCCACAAGGCAAAACCGGTCAACAATCCGGCATATACACCCTGTTTACTGCCGCCACGCCAGTACAGGCCGCCGATCAGGGCAGGGGCGAATTGTGCCACCGCACTAAACGCCAACAGGCCAAAAACTGACAGCTGGTCAATATCATTAAAGAAGTTGAAGAACAGGAAGCCCATCAACATCACACCCAGGATACAGACCCGGCGGGTAAATTTCAGCACCAACGGCAAGCGTTTGTCATGCCGGGAAATCAGCTTTAAACGCCACAACGCCGGCATGATCAGGTCATTGCTGAGCATAATTGACAGTGCCACGGAAGACACCAGCAGCATCCCGGTAGAGGCAGAGAAACCACCCAGAAATGCCAATAAGGTCAACCAGTCCTGATTATAGCTAAGTGGTAAGGACAGGACCGCCACATCCGGAATGGCCAGATATTGCGGTGCAGCATGTAGCGCCCAGCTGGCAATTGGAATAATCGCCAAGGTAGTCAGAATCAAATAAACTGCAAACCAACGCCGCGCACCACGAATATGTTTTTCATCACGTAGCTCAACCACAGCTACATGGAACTGACGCGGCAGGCAGATAATGGCCAGTGCCGCGAGCAGGGTCTGAATCCAGAAACTTTGTGGCACGCCAAACAGTTGTACATCATGAAAAGTAGTGCTGATATCGCTACTGATCTGTGCCAGATTTTCTGGTGCTTCAAACATAAAGAAACAGGCAACTGCCAGCAGGGCGAAGAGTTTGACAAAAGACTCAAATGCCACGGCCAGCATCAGGCCGCCATGCTGTTCAGTATTGGCAATCTGCCGGGTACCAAACATCATCGCCAGTATTGCCAGAACCCCAGTCAGAAACAGTACGCCATTGGTCGTGCCGGTTACACCTGCGGAAGGTTCCAGAATGACGGCGGCACTTAAGGCAATCGCACGTAACTGCAAGGCCAGATAAGGCACAATCGCTACCACCGCCAGAATGGTCACCAGCGAGGCGAGGGGACCACTTTTACCATAGCGTGCTGCGACAAAGTCAGCGATCGAAGAAATGGCATGATGCTGTCTCACCCGTCCCAGACGACGCCAGATGTCATAGCCGACGGCAACGAAGAGCAGCGGACCCAGATAGATCGGCAGGAAAATAATGCCTTCACGTACCGCAGCACCCGTGGCGCCATAAAAGGTCCAGGAGGAACAGTAGACGCCTAAAGTTAAACTAAACAATAGCATGCGCCCACGGGTACTCAGCCGGCTGGCATGTTTTTCCCCGTAGAAAGCGCAGATAAAGAGTAATGCGATATAGAGGGCGAGTACCCCTATGATGAGCCAACTGTTCATATAGCCTGATGTGTACTGAGCATGCCGCTATGATAACGCATCGTGAACGCTACAGTTTAAATTGATCATTTTTTAACGACCAAAGTCTAAATTACAAGCACCTACGATTATTGTTAACTTGCAACAGTGATAATTCAAATTAAAAAATAGGCAGCCCAAGGTTGGGCTACAGGAGAGTAATTATGGATGAGGTACAAGTAGATCGTATTCTACAAAATCCAAAATTCAAGGAAATGGTCCGCAAGAAAAGTATGCTCAGCTGGACGTTGACCGGCATTATGCTATTTGTTTATGTGGGTTTCATGTTGCTGGTTGGTTACAACAAAGAATTTCTATTGTCTTCAATTTCAGGTGGTGTGACCACGTGGGGTATTCCACTTGGTCTAGGTATCATTGTCCTGTCGTTTATCTTGTGTGGTGTGTATTCCTACATTGCCAATAACAAACTTGATCAATTGACTGAAGAAGCAATCCGTGAAGTCGAAGCGATTGCGCATGAAAAAGGACACCACTAAGATGAAATGGAATTCTCTTATTGCCCTGGCGACCACGATAGTGGCTTCAGGCGTTGCATTCGCTGGTCCCGATCTGGGTGCAGCAGAACAGCAGGCGACCAACTGGCACGCGATTATCATGTTTGTGATTTTCGTAGGTGCTACGCTGTTTATTACCAAATGGGCAGCAAAACAAACCACCAATACCAAAGACTTCTATACTGCCGGTGGCGGTATTTCCGGTTTCCAGAATGGCCTGGCGATTGCCGGTGACTATATGTCAGCTGCATCGTTCCTGGGTATTTCCGCGATGGTGTTCCTGTCCGGTTTTGATGGCTTGCTGTATTCACTGGGTTTCATGGTGGGCTGGCCGATTGTATTGTTCCTGGTGGCAGAACGTCTGCGTAACCTGGGTAAATACAACCTGTCAGACGTAGTGTCTTTCCGCTTGCAGGAAAAACCGGTACGTACCTTGGCTGCTTTAAGTTCACTGGTTGTGGTCGCGTTCTATCTGATTGCACAGATGGTGGGTGCAGGTCAGCTGATCAAACTTCTATTCGGTCTGAACTATAACATTGCAGTCGTGATCGTTGGCTTGTTGATGATGGCCTACGTGATGTTCGGCGGTATGTTGGCAACCACTTGGGTACAGATCATCAAGGCGGTGATGTTGCTGTCTGGTGCAACCTTTATGGCATTCATGGTTATGAAAGGTGTGGGCTTCAGCTTTACCAACATGTTTGAACAGGCGATTGGTGTCTACTCAAAAGTACATGACTTGAGCCTGACAGATGCGACCAAAATCATGGGTCCGGGTAGTCTGGCATCTAATCCGATTGATGCGATTTCTTTAGGTCTGGCATTGATGTTTGGTACCGCAGGTCTGCCACATATCCTGATGCGTTTCTTCACGGTAAAAGATGCCAAAGAAGCGCGTAAATCAGTCGTAGTTGCTACAGGTTTTATTGGTTATTTCTACCTATTAACCTTCATCATTGGTTTTGGTGCGATTCTATATGTATCGAACAACCCGCAATTCCTTGATGTTGCGAAAATGGCTGTGACTGGCAAGCTGGAGCTGGTAGGTGGTAATAACATGGCGGCGGTGCACCTGTCTGATGCAGTGGGCGGCGACCTGTTCATGGGCTTCATTTCTGCAGTTGCATTTGCCACGATTCTTGCGGTCGTTGCTGGTTTGACCCTGTCAGGTGCTTCAGCAATTTCGCATGACTTGTATGCCAACGTTTTGAAGAAAGGCCAAACCACGCCTGAATCTGAACTACGTATGTCTAAAATCGCGACTTTAGGTCTTGCGATCTTCGCGATGATTCTCGGGATTCTGTTCGAGAAACAAAACGTAGCCTTCATGGTCGGTCTGGCATTCTCGGTTGCGGCATGTGCCAACTTCCCGGTACTAGTATTGTCTATGTTCTGGAAAGGTTTGACGACACGTGGTGCAGTTATTGGTGGTGTTGCCGGTCTGGTAACCGCAGTAACCTTGATTGTGCTGTCTAAAGCAGTATGGGTCGATACTTTGGGTATTTCTGATACGCCAGTGAACCCGTTCAATGGTCCTGCAATCTTCGCGATGCCATTGTCATTCTTGTGCTGCTGGTTGTTCTCTGTGACGGATAATTCGGCACAGGCTCAGGCAGAACGCAAAGCCTTTGATGCGCAGTTTGTACGCTCACAAACTGGTATTGGTATCTCAGGTGCATCGGATCACTAAGATCTGCGCTACGCTAAAAAAGCCCCGTCGGGGGCTTTTTTTATGGAGATATCATCAAGTTTTTTCTTTAGGATAAACGCCGTATTGAATTGAGCTGGCTGGATTTATGCAGTGCTATTTCAGTAATTTTCATACAAATCGAATATCTGCAAGCGGCTTTGAGCATGCTATGTTAAAAGCTGCTAACAATAACAATGTGTTCCTTACATGACATAGTAACAAGAAGGGCAACAAGAAGGGCATTATGAAGCAATCTCTGCAACAGTTCTGGAACAGCTTTACCCATCTGCCTTCGGCATGGCTGTTGTGCCTGCAATTGCTGATCTTGATCTTGTCAGTATTGAGTTATGAAAGCGTGTCTTATCGGGCGGGAACCTGGGTACTGGGTGTTCTGGTTTTACTGGTGATTGCCAGAGTCATTCGCCAGACTCCGATGTTTACCATTTTAGGACTCAGCTTTGTCGCCGGCGCAATTCTCTTTTCCTCCTTGATTGTGCTGGGACTGCGTTATACCTGGATCCATGTCACCGCCCACCTGTTTGAAGCTGGTGCTTATTTTAGTGCAGCCTATGGCCTACTGCGTTATATGTTTCATGACCGTTATCTGACCAAGGATGAACTCTTTGCCGCTGGCGCAGTATTTACCTTGCTGGCCTGGGGCTTTGCCTTCCTCTACAGTATCTGTCAGCTGCTGGTGCCGTACAGCTTTTCAGACCCCGATCTGCAAGCCTATCAACCCTGGCTGGATCTGATTTTTCTTAGTTTCAGTGTGCAATCTGCAACAGGACTGTCTGATATCATGCCGGTCAGTCCGGTCGCACGGATGCTAGCCATTATCCAGATGTTTGTCGGGGTGATGTATCTGGC
Source organism: Acinetobacter lwoffii (assembly GCF_052078135.1). Taxonomy (GTDB): domain Bacteria; phylum Pseudomonadota; class Gammaproteobacteria; order Pseudomonadales; family Moraxellaceae; genus Acinetobacter; species Acinetobacter lwoffii_Z. Next base: position 5,733 of record NZ_JBQGUZ010000007.1, on the reverse strand, counting down.
GCTGATTGTATCCCGCTTAATTGCCTTGCAATATATCGCACGTCTACCGCATAAAAAGAACGTGAAAAATAGAGAAAACCCGCCTGGGCAATGAGACTCATCCTTTTATTGTATTTGTTACAGTAACTTAACGGCTTTATTTTGTGTCACATCCTAAAATAGCAGGAGATCTAGCTCCCATAGACTGAATCTGTCTGATCATTTTGACCTTACCAATAATTATTTGACGCTGTTTGTCGATCCAATTTTTAAAAAATGGAGGATGTATGCCTTCCACAAAACCATCCTGTTTTGCCAATATCAATCCAAATGTTTTTATCAGTACTGTCGCCATTATTGCGATATTTTTAGCGTTGGTCGTATTTGCACCCGATGCTTTTTCAGTTTTTACCCAGCAACTGAACCAGTGGATTACCACATCCTTTAGCTGGTTCTATGTATTGTCGGTGGCGATATTTATCATCCTTCTGGCTTATATTGCCCTGTCGGATATGGGCAAAATCAAACTGGGGCCCGAGCATAGTCAACCGAAATATAGCAGTGCCTCCTGGTTTGCGATGTTATTCACCGCAGGCATGGGGATTGGCCTGATGTTCTTTGGTGTGGCCGAACCGGTGATGCATTATGTTACGCCACCTGCCGGTGAACCGGAAACTGTACTGGCTGCACAACAATCTATGCGGGTCACCTTTTTCCACTGGGGCTTACATGCCTGGGCCATTTATACGCTGGTTGGCCTATCGCTAGCTTATTTTGCTTACCGGCATCAATTGCCTTTAAAAATTCGTTCGGCCTTATATCCGCTGATTGGTCAAAAGATCTATGGTCCGATTGGAGATGGCGTAGATACCTTTGCCACTATTGGTACGGTATTTGGTGTGGCCACCACACTGGGTTTTGGGGTGACCCAAATCAATTCAGGTTTGAACTATTTGTTTGGCATTGAACAGGCCCCTAGCACTCAGGTGATCCTGATCATTGTCGTGAGTGCCATGGCAGCGACTTCCGTATTTTTTGGATTAGATAAAGGAATTAAACGTTTATCTGAAATAAATTTGGTGCTTGCACTGCTGTTGCTGATCTTTGTCTTTGTGGCAGGTCCGAGTATTTATCTGTTACAGACGACTATTCAGAATGCCGGCCAGTATGTCTCTAATCTGTTTAGCATGACCTTTAATCTGTATGCCTATCAGCCAAGTGGCTGGATTGGCGGCTGGACCATCATGTACTGGGCCTGGTGGATTTCCTGGTCGCCATTTGTCGGGATGTTCATTGCCCGGGTCTCGGAAGGGCGCAGTATTCGTGAATTTATCGTGGGTGTATTGCTGATTCCGACCGGATTTACCCTGATCTGGATGGGTTTTATGGGCAATGCCGCGCTGTATAGCATTATGCATGAAGCCAATACCAGCTTGCTAGAAGCAGTTCAGCGTGATTCATCTGTGGCTCTATTCGAATTTTTAGCTAATCTGCCTTTTAGCTCAGTAACCAGTATCATTGCGACTTTACTAGTGATGCTGTTCTTTGTGACTTCTGCCGATTCAGGGGCATTGGTGACTGATTATCTGACAGCAAAAAGTGAAAATTCACCGACCTGGCAGCGTCTATTCTGGACCGTGCTCATGGCTTTGTTAGCCATCATTCTCTTGCTGGCGGGTGGCTTAGAAGCCTTGCAATCGGCCACGATCATGAGCGCCTTGCCATTTACCTTCATTATGCTGCTGATGTGCTGGGGATTAATCAAAGCCTTACATCTGGATGTTACCAAAATGCATGCGCTGCAAGCCGCACGGATTACCCCGCGTGCGATCCAGAATCCGCGCAGCTGGCAACAGCGATTAGGCCTGATTATGCATTATCCGCACACTCAGGAAGAGGTGCAGCAGTATATTCACAATACAGTGAATAAGGCATTTCTCAGCTTTCAAAGTGAATTGAAACGGCGCCGATTACACGTGGTGATTAGCCCGCTAGAAGACGGTATACAGCTCCGTGTTGATCATCAGGATGAAATTAATTTTATCTATCAGGTCAATGCCACTCAGACTTTAAGTCCAAGCTTTATGGCTGAACTGGAGAATGCGGGAGTAGATTCCTATCAGGCAGAAGTCTTTTTAAGAGAAGGTGGGCAGGGTTATGATGTGATGGAGTGGACGCAAGAAGATCTATTGCAGGATATCATTGATCAATATGAACGTCATTTGCACTTCTTAAGTCTGGTACGTACGCCTGAGTAAACAGAGTCATAAAACAATAAAAAAGGACGCAATATGCGTCCTTTTTTGATTCAGAATCTAATCAGAAATTAGAAACGGAATTTGGCATTTACGCCGATCGTTTGAGTATCACGAACTTGAGCAGTTTGCGCAAGATTTGCTTCGTAGTTAGCATTTACATAAGATGCGCCAACTGCAACAGCAGGAGTAATGAAGTAGTTTACGTTCGCGCCCCAAGCTTTGTCTGGAGAACCAGCAAAGCTAGATTCCATATAAGAAGCACCAACGCTTAACTGTGGGTTAAGGAAAAGAGTTGTACCTAAGTTGTAGGCAGTATCTTCACCATAAACTAAACCGCTTTCAAAACCAATTGACATGTTAGTACCGTCGATTGCACCAACGTATTTAGTACGTGCAGTGATCGCATCTGTCTTATCAGCAATTGTTGCAGATTCAAGAGCAGCTTTAGCAACACCGTTGTTAAACATGTTGAAAGCATCATAAGAAGTTTGGTCAGCAACGCTGGTATAACCCACAGCAACCAAGAAGTTAGGGATTAGTAATGCACCTAGTTCTAATGCATAACGGTCACCATTGCCGTCTACGTCGCCCGCTTTGTTATCCGCGATGGTATGGCTATAAGAAGCGCTTGCATAAGCAGGAACAACGTTAGTCGGGATATACGCTTCACCTTTTACACCGAAAGTATGGTGCACAGTGCGATCACCAAATTCTTGTCCGTCTTCGCCGTATGTATAAGCAGCAGAAACATTAGATGCTTGGTTTAAAAAAGCAGCTTCAGCTAAAGGACCTTTAGAAGCATCAACATTGTTGAAGTAGTAAGTACCTTGAACTGCACCAGTGAAGTCTTGTTCATTTGCAGTGTTGTCGATGAACTCTGATTGACCTTGAACTTCAAATTGATATGCTTGAGCACCGGTCATGGCTAATAATAAAGCAGTGGCTAAACCGAGTTTTTTCATGATATTTACCGTTTTGTTACAAGATGTGTACAACTTTTGAACATATTGTATTGTAACAATTTATTAAGTCAATCCAATTCGAAATCGCTATTTTTTTAAGCTAAATCATTGTATTAATTTTGTGTAAAATTTAAGTATTAGGCTCCGAAGCTATTTTATATAAAAACTCTTGTATAACAAAAATCTAGACTTTAAATATAGAATCGGGACTAAAGATTAAGGAGAAATTATGTTGTTATTTTAATCAATTAATACGATTAATTATAATATATTTATCTATTAAAACAATTAATAATGGGTGAGTTAATTCATAAATGTGTCAAGAAGTGCAAAATGTCTGGCGCATCAGGTCTTTGATTGGATTGCTTGATTTTAAAGCATCATCAGCTTGGATCTTAGAATAGGTGTCTGTTTTTTGAGCTAAATGGGCATGTTTTATAATCTTGACTGGAGCAATCGGCTTTACATTTTGAGGGGAATTTTACATAATATGAAAATCAAGTTAGAGTTCACACTTTTATAGTGATTTAGCCTGATTCTCCACAATTTTTTGTTTTATCGCCCAGCTTTCCCCAAGGTTGGGCTTTTTTTTATCTAGCATTTTTTATTTCAGATCATTCTGTTTGTGAAAAAACCTTCAACTCAAAACAAGATGAAGAAAAGAAATATTATAATAATTTAAGCACCAAAATAGTGCATATTAAAGAGTAAAAACATAGGTCTAAAATTCAATAACTAAAAAAAACCCCGATTTTCATAGAGAATCGGGGTTTTTTCGCCAAAATTTGCGGGTAAACTAAAATATCTGCTGAGGAATAATTTAACTCGCCCTAATGCGGTGCATTATGCACCTATTTGTTGCAGGTGTAAATAGTGCAGAAAGCAAGTTTTTATATTTTTTTAGCTGCTTAAATTCCCTTGTTTTTGTAAGAGTTTATAGGGAATTGTAGTCATGAAACCCTGCATTAACATTTTAAATAAACCAACTTAAGTATCTGAAAAATAATAGATGATAAAAATTCATTAAAAACATAAGTGAAGTAAGACTAAAGGCTTTAAGACCATCCTGTTTTATTTGTATAATAATCAATCTATTTAGCTTTGCTTGTCATATTGGGGCGTAATACAACAGCATGAATACCTTACGCTCTGAGTGGATCAGTAAACGTTTGTACTGGTCGATGTCGATTATTATTTTATGTTTACTTTGCATCTGTATTCCCTTAATTGTGAGTAGCAGTCAAAGTTATTTAAAATCCAGACAAACTTATCAACAATTGAATGCCTTACAGCAGGTCGCTGATCTGGCGAATAAAATTTCGCGTGAGCGTGCGCCTGCCAATAAAGCCATGTCCAGTTCGGTGCAGGAATTTTCCCAGCATCAGCAAGAGTTAATCAGCTATCGACAGCAGGTTGATCGGCAGCTCTCCCAGACGGCTGATGTCTTGACAGAGGTCGGTTTTAACAACCTGAATCAGCAACTTTCACAGCTTGAGAATAGTTTGAAAAAAGGGCGTGCACAGGTTGATGCCTATACCCGGATACCGCGTCAGCAACGCAGTGCGCAAGAACTTGATCAGGCAATTCTGGCCATGTTTGCTGCCTGGGAAAGTTGCCGTGAACTTTTGCGTGACGTGGCAGTGGCTTCAGATAGCTCATCGACCCCTCTGAATAACTATATTAGCCAGATTCTATTTTTATCTGATTTACGTGATCAGGCCGGTCGTGTGGCCTCGTCTATCATGGCGCATGTGACTTTTGAAGCTCCGCTTCCCACTGAAAATATTACCCGCTCTTTACAGACCCAACATCAGGTGCGTTATTTGTGGGCCTTGATTGATACCATTCAACCTGTTAAAGATAAGACTGAGGAATTCATCCGTTTACATCGGCGGGTAGAAACCGAGTTTATTCAGCAAGGCTTACCGATTGTGAGTGAGCTGATCAGTGACAGTCTGGAGCAACGTGACTACCGTTTGAGCGGAACAGAGCTGACTGAAGCGATCGTAGATAAATTTGCGACTGTGGTAGACCTGCAAACTTACCTGCTGCAATATAGCAGAGATGCCGCTATTCAAGAGATGAACAGCAATATGCAGCGTTTGATCTGGAGCGTGTTGGTATCGCTGATTTCATTGCTGACCGCGATTTCAACCATGATTTTTGCACGTAAACAGGTTTTTCTGCCGCTAATTCAGGCACGCCGCATGTTGTTGAGTTTGTCTAAAAACTCGGGTCGTCAGAAAATTGATATGCGGCTGCGTGAAGTGAATCATTCTGATTCTTTATTCGCTGCCATTCAGAAATTGCAACAGATGTTGCAAGAACGTGATGCGCTAGAGTTCCGTTTAAAGAATATTGCCCATTCCGATTCTTTGACCGGATTATCCAACCGTTTCGCGCTAGAAGAATATATTCGTTTTCTCTGTACACGACAAAAATAGATAACTCATTGAAATAATGTCACAATAATTGTTTTCTAACGACGAATACTATGACACATCTCAATGAGTTATATCTTATCTTAAACAAAT